>CAVABR010000016.1:0-11161 GCA_963586955.1 bacterium | reverse complement strand
GAAAATTAGAAACTAATGAGAAAACAAAGAGAAAAGAAAGAAAAATTTTCTAAGAGAAAATAGGAACTGTAATGCAAGATTAATAACGCAAGATTAGTAAAGACTGGCAAAGCGTTAGGAATGTGTGCAAAACGTGAGTTTAAGAAAGTTCTGAAGTCTTTTTTCTTTTTTGAAGAATAGTGATGTTAAAATCTTACAGCTAATCCTGCTTCGGGCACGCCTTCAGGTCCCGAAGCCGAAAGTCCAGAGGAGGTGAAAAGATGAAGGCTTATGAACTTTTGTTTTTTGTAGCACCGTCTATCGACGAAGAGTCTCGCGCAGCAACTATGAAGCGTATTGAAACAACAATTGCTGAAAGCAAAGGCGCAGTTGACAACATCGATAATTGGGGTAAGCGCAAACTCGCTTATGAAGTTAACGGTTTAACTGACGGTGATTACACCCTTATTGATTTCCATGCAAATCCTGACAGCATTGCTGAGCTTGATCGTGTTCTTCGTATTACTGATGCGGTAGAGCGCCACATGATCGTACGTCGTACCGACCGCGATTAATAAAATTGGAAATTAAATTGTGAATGGATATTCGCCTGACGGAAGAGGGTAAGTATGAGCATCAATCGAGTAATTGTGAGCGGAAATTTGACACGTGATCCTGAATTGCGCGCAACAGCAAGTGGGATGCCTGTTCTTGGTTTAGGTATTGCGGTAAATGATCGCAGAAGAAATCAGCAGACAGGAGAATGGGAAGATTATCCTAACTTCATTGATTGCACTATGTTTGGCGCTCGTGCTGAAAGTGTTTCTCGTTTTATTTCTAAAGGCTCAAAAGTTGCTATCGAAGGAAAACTTCGCTGGAGCCAGTGGGAACGCGATGGTCAGAAACGTTCTAAGATTGAGATTATTGTTGATGACATTGAATTTATGTCGCGCAATTCTGGATCTTCGAATTCATCATATACACCGCGTCAAGAAGCACCTGCTAACAACACCTCTAACGCATCAGTTGCAACACCTGTTGTTGATGGTTCTGTCTACGACGAAGATATTCCATTTTAGTATCACCGAAAGAGGTTAATATGTCTGAATATACAAAGCAGCCTCGTCGCAAGTATTGTCAGTTCTGCAAAGACCATGCAGAATATATCGACTACAAAGATACTCAGATGCTGCGTAAATATGTAACTGACCGTGGGAAAATTAAGCCCCGTCGTGTAACCGGAGCTTGCACCCAGCACCAGCGCGATATTGCTAACGCTGTTAAGCGCGCACGCGAAATGGCTTTGATGCCTTACGCTGTGCCAGCTGTTAGTGGTCGCGGTGACCGTCGCAATCGTTAAGAGGAGGATAGTATGAAAGTTATCCTGCTTACAGAACTTAAAGGTAAAGGTGGAGAAGGCGACGTAGTAGACGTAGCTGATGGCTTTGCTAATAACTACCTTTTCCCTCAGAAAATTGCTGTTGCTGCTACCAAGGGCAACCTTAAGCAGCTCGAACAGCGCAAGCACAACATTGCAGCTCGCGAAGAAACTCGTTTGGCTGACGCACAGAAACTCAAAGAGCAACTCGAAAACCTTACCGTTCAGGTTGAGGCTCGCGTTGGCGAAGAAGGCGTTCTCTTTGGTTCCGTTACGGCACCTATGATTGCTGATGCTTTGAAAGAAGCTCATGGTATTGAGATTGATCGTCGTCGTATCGATCTTAAGAACCCTATCAAGGTTGCTGGTGAACACGAAGTAGTAGTTTCTATCTATCGTGATATCAAAACCACTCTTGCTATTGTGGTTGGAAGCGCAGAATCCTTTGAAGCTGAAACTGAAGCAGAAGCAGAGGAAGCTCCTGCTGAGGAAACTGCAGAAGCAGAAGCTAGCGAAGAAGCTGTTGCTGAAGAAACTGCAGAGTAGTAATTTAACTACTTAATTTAGTCAGTAGATAAAACTGAAATAGGCCGTAGGATTATTCTTACGGCCTATTTTTATCAGAAGCGCTCTAAAAATTTTGTGACTAATAAGGCTTCAAATAAAATAAAGAGCAAAAGATAACCAACTCTCATAATGGCTCTGAGCAAATTTAAAATTGCATTACTATAGGTGAGAAACTGACTTTATTTTCCCGTGTGGTTTTAAACGTAAGACTCAAAATTGTTTAGCAAGAAGAGGATTTATAATATGCCCAATATTAGAAGTTCTAACTATCAGGTAAGCCAATCAGTAGAACAGCAATCAGTATCTTCAAAACGGGATACACTTCCTCATAATATTGAGGCCGAACAAACAGTATTGTCGGCTTGTTTAAATTTTTCAGGCGTATTTGAAGAAGTTTGTCTTACGTTAA
This sequence comes from bacterium, assembly GCA_963586955.1. Lineage (GTDB taxonomy): Bacteria > Actinomycetota > Coriobacteriia > Coriobacteriales > Eggerthellaceae > Anaerotardibacter. Next base: position 8,828 of record CAVABR010000016.1, on the reverse strand, counting down.
AACCAGAAGATTTCTTTCGCGGTGCCCATCAGATTATCTTTGATGTTATGCGCGAAATGAACTCAAAATCTATCCCTATAGACGTTGTTTCGGTAGCAGATCATCTAAGGGCACGCGGTCAGCTTGAAGCCATTGGTGAAGAAGTTTATCTCAATGAGCTGTATAGCTATAAGTATTCTTATACAAGCTGGCAACATCATGTTCAAATTATCAAACGAGACGCTATGCGTCGTGAGTTACTTTTAGCATCGGCAAAAATTTCATCACTGGCCTATGATTCTCCAACTGAACCTTCGGAATTAATCTCTCAAGCAGAAGCTGCTCTTTTTGAAGTAACAGAACAAACTGTTTCAACAACGTTTAAAGATATTAAAGAGCTTATTGTTGAGGCTAATGATGAAATTGCCAAGCTTGCAAATCGTAGCGATGCTCTTATGGGTGTGCCAACAGGTTTCCACGATGTAGACGCTTTGTTCAACGGACTTCGAGGGGGAGATTTACTTATTCTTGCTGCGCGCCCTGCGGTAGGAAAAACTTCATTTGCAATGAACTTAGCAGTCAATGCTGCAAAAGCCAATTCAACGGTTGCCCTGTTTAGTTTGGAAATGTCATCTATTCAGATTGTGCAACGTTTGATTTGCGCTGAAGCTAATATCAATTTGTCGCTTCTTCGCAGTGGAAAAATTACCGATGACGCATGGGGTCCCATCCTTGATGCTTCAGGCAAATTATCAAATCTGAATTTATATATTGATGAAACGCCTTCACTTTCAATTGTGGAACTACGCACTAAAGCACGTCGTATGATGCGCAATGTGGATACAGGGCTCATCATTGTTGACTATTTGCAGTTGATGCAACCGGTGATTCCTCATCCTAATAACAGAAATGTTGAAGTTGCTGAAATTTCGCGTGGTTTAAAAGTACTTGCGAAAGAATTAAATATTCCCATTTTGGCGCTTTCTCAGTTGTCTCGTTCAGTTGAAACACGTGGAGACAAACGTCCTATGCTTTCTGACTTGCGTGAATCAGGATCTATCGAGCAAGATGCAGACATTGTTATGTTCTTAGACAGAAGCACCACTGAAGCAGAGGCAGAATCAGAAAAGCGTCCCGATTGGAATACGGCCGATTTGATTGTTGCTAAACATCGTAACGGACCAACGCGTGATATTAAACTTACGTTCTTGTCAGAATATACGAAGTTCGTAGACTTTTTTGATGATTCAGACTACTAGCAAAGATTCGTGGTCTTTTGACTCGTTCAAAAATTTTTATGACGCGTTTGGCCTCTTTAGCCTAGATTTGGCAACACGAATCTTGTTTTATGGTAGGCTCACGGTATGGGAAAGTCGGTAACATTTATTCATGCTTCCGATCTTCATTTGGGGGCACCGTTTAAGGGCTTACGAGCTCTTAGTCCGGTGTGGGCGAATAAACTCATCAAAGCAATACCTGAAGCTTTTCAGCGCATTATCGATGAAGCAATTTCTTCTCGGGTGGATTTTGTTATTTTTTCGGGAGATATTTTTGATAATTCACAGCCTTCATATGCAGAATTTTCTTTGTTTATTGAAGGATTGAAGCGCTTAGAACATGAAAACATTCCGGTGTATCTTTGCATGGGAAATCATGACCCGTACACTTCTTGGAAACTTGATTTTGCAACCTTGCCTCAAAACACGTACGTATTTAGTCCCAATGCACCTGACTATACGGTTTTCAGAAAAAATAACAGCGAAGAGGCGCTGGTAATTTTGGGAGGCAGAAGCTACTATACGCAGGCGTGGTCTGCGCAAGAGGATGTTTCGTTTGGTTTGTCTCGTAAAGAAGCGTTCAAGGAAACCGGTGTAGTTGCTCCGTTTGTTGTAGGAGTTATTCATACGGGGCTCAACATTGATCCAACGCGTAGCCCTGTAGATCCTAAAAAACTTCTCAAGCGAGAAATGGATTATTGGGCGTGCGGGCATATTCATCAAATGATGCTGTTCCCTAAAAAACATCCTCGTATTGCTTTTTCAGGATGTCCGCAAGGGCGTGATATTAAAGAGCAGGGAGAGCATGGCGTATTAAAAGTGACCCTTATTGAAGCAGAGGAACCAGAAATTGAATTCATTCCATGCGCGAGTGTGGTATGGGAACAACTACGTGTAGAGGTTGGTAACTGTTCAACCATTGCAGAAATTCAAGAGCGCATCATCAATGAACAGTTTTCTCGTAACAGCGTTGACCATTGTCAGAATATGGTTTGTCGCGTAACGCTTACGGGGGCAACGGCACTTCATTCAGAACTTACCTCGCATGTTTTGAGTGACTTGCGTGACATACTCAACAACACCTATCCGTTCTTTTTTATTGACGTTATAGAAAATCATACTCGGGCGGTTATTGACCGTGAAACGCTTCAAAAAGAAGGTCTTTTTCCTGCTGTTTTGTTTGAGGTAATTGATGAACAAAAAAATAATCCTCAGACTTCAATGCTCTACCTTGAAAAGCAGTTTTATGGCAGAGATCTGGGATTACCCGGAGGCTTTGAGCGAAACCTCGATGATATTTTTGAAGAATCTGAAACCTTGCTTTTAGATCTTTTAGGAAACAGTGATGCGCTGTGAGTAAGAAAAACGAACAGAAAGATCTAATAAGGAGCGCGTTTGAGCATGGTCAAGCAAATACTGGCATGCCTCAAGATTCAAACGAACTTCAATCATCTTCGGTATATCTTGAATATATAAAAATGACGAACTTTGGAAAGTTTGCCAATACCATTGTGGGTCCCTTCAAGCCTGGGTTGAATGTGGTATATGGGCCAAACGAATCGGGTAAAACCACTCTCAATGAGTTGATAAAAGGTATTTTGTTTGGGTGGCCTTCGGCGCGAAAAGGGGTTAATTCCTACAAACCCGAAGGAAGCGAACGAGTTGGAAGCTTATTTTTCAAAGACAAAAAATCCAACGAGGTAACTGAAGTCAAACGCACTAAAAACAACGCCGAGATAGAAGATGAATTCCATGTTAGAGAAGATATTGACAAGGAAACATTTTCTACCATGTTTGCGCTTACCAGCGAAGAGCTGATGCAACTTGATAAACATAACGAAATCACAGCGCGCCTTTTAACGGCTGGTTCAGGAACAAGCGCATCACCTGCTAAAACGCTTGAAACAATCAATCAGCGCATAAAAGAAAAAATGTCACGGGCAAGCGCCAATGACCATTCGATTGCAAACCTAAAAGCTCAAAAAGCTCAGCTAACTGAACGAGTGCAGGAGGGACTTCAAGAAGCGGAACATTTCCGCTCCCAGGAAAAGCATCTTGAAACGCTAATGCCAAGAAAAGAGGCGCTTTTAGATGCACAGAACACACTTAATTCTGCGGTGGAAACCTATAAAGCAAATCTTGTTAATGCCAAAAGTCTTGACCAAGCCATTCAAGATACTGAACAAAAGCTTGAAGATGCCGAAAAATCAAAAGAGCTAATGGCTCAAGCTTCAAATGGCCAATTTGACGAAGAGATTTTTTCTTTGAGCGAATTAACGCAAGAAGAAGAATATCGCTTGCGCGATTATTTGGATGATAAAGAAGAGCAACGCATCAAGTATGAGCATAGCGTTGAAAACGCGCGAAGTAATGCGCAAAAGTCGCAGATTGAATACGAGCTTTTAAAAGAAAAATATAGCGCTTCCGAAGAGCATCGCCGAGTAAAAGCGCAACGCCGTATTAAGTTAGCAATTGCGATTATTATTCCGGCCATCATGGCACTTGGAGGAATATATTTGCTTTCTTTTGCTCGGCAGGTTTTGCGCCTGTCATATCTTATGCTGGGTATTGGTATGCTTATTGGCGCCGTTACCATTGCTGCGGTGGGAATCTTGATTATCCTTCGGCCAACAAAGCTTGAAGAGCATAACACCGATGAGCTCAATAAGGCCGAATGGGTTATGAAACAAGATGCCAAACATCTTTTAAAAACAGAACAAGAAGAAGCCAACTTTAATGAGACGCTAAAAAATTATTTGGACACACATCATATGAAAGGCGCTTTAGGTTCAATAAAGCGCGCTCGACAAATGCTTGATAGAGCACAGCAGTATCGCTCTCAAAAGGAAGCTTCGCTTCAAAATAAACAGGCACTTGAACTGCAATTATCATCTTTGCGCAGATCCCTTGGTCAACTTCGCCAGCAACGTGCTTCCCTGTATCAAACCATGGGGTTGTCTCCTGACAGTCAAGCAAGTGATATAGAGGCGTTGATTAAGCAGAAAGAGGAAGAGCGAAGCACTACCATCAAGTTGAGCAATGAAACGCATCGCCAGTTTGGTGAGATTTCTCAGGAACTTCAGCAAGCTCAGTTTAAGCAAGAGCTTAATCAAGCAAAGCAAGACCTTGAAGTGGTAGAAGCTTGTTTGCTTACTGAATACCGTGATCTTGCGCGGTTGCTCTTAGCTAAGCAGGCATTAGAAATTGCTATTGCCGAATGGGAGAAAAAGAGCCAGCCCGAAGTATATCGTCGTGCTTCGTTCTTGCTTGACCGAATGACACAAGGTGTTTGGCAGGAAGTTCGCATGAATGCGCAAGGTGAAATAGAGGTAATAGATGCATTGAAGACGGCGCGTCTTCCCCAATTTTTGTCTTTAGGAACGCGCCAGCAGTTGTATCTCAGCTTGCGTATTTCGTTGCTTATGATGTCTGAAAATGTAGGCAAGGCCATGCCGGTGTTATGTGATGATATTTTGGTCAATTTTGACGAAAAACGTCGCGTTGGCGCTGCGCAGGCTTTGTTTGATTTGTCTCAATATCGTCAAGTTGTGGTATTTACTTGCCATCCAGAGGTCGTAAGTCTTATGCAGGCAGTTGATTCGTCACTCAATTTTATAGAACTGTAGTATCATTCACTAGGAAAGACCAATTAAGGTTTTCCTCTTTATTACTAAGGCCTATAAAGATTGGGGTACTTGATTACCCATGGATTTTAGGTAGCAAACCGAAAGGACTGATCATGCCGAGCACTGTTCTTCTAGGCGCTCAATGGGGCGACGAGGGCAAAGGCAAAATCACTGACCTTATTTCCAGTGATTATGACTATGTTGTACGTTATCAAGGAGGGAATAACGCGGGGCATACCGTTATTCATGGTGACACCAAACTAGCGCTACACCTTATTCCATCTGGAGTTATGTATGAGCACATCACACCAGTTATTGGTAATGGCTGTGTTGTTGATCCAAAAGTTCTTACCGAAGAGATGCAGATGCTCGAAGGTGAGGGCTTTTCTTGTAAAAACCTTAAAATTTCATGCGATGCCCATGTCATCATGCCGTATCACATTGATCTAGATGGTGCTTCAGAGCGCCACCTTGGCAAGCATGAAATTGGTACCACCAAGCGTGGTATTGGACCGGCTTATGAAGACAAAGCGGGACGTAGCGGTATTCGCATTCAAGATTTGCTTGATGAAAAGATCTTCCGCGAAAAGCTTGAAGCTTCGCTTGCTATTAAAAACCAGGTTCTTACCAAGATTTATGGTCTTGAGCCTTATACGGTTGATCAAATTTGCGAAATGTATCTTCCTTTTGCTGAGGTTATTCGTCCTCATATGGCAGAGACCGCACAGCTTCTCAATCAAGAGTTGCGCGCAGGAAAGAACATTTTGTTTGAAGGTGCACAAGGTACCTTGCTTGATATTGACCATGGCACCTATCCGTTTGTTACTTCTTCTTCTTGTTGTGCGGGTGGCGCACCAACGGGTTCAGGTGTAGGACCTAAAGCTATCAACAAAGTTTTAGGAATTGCCAAAGCATATATCACGCGTGTTGGCTCTGGTCCATTCCCAACTGAACTCAAAGATGAAATTGGCGAGCGTCTTTGCAAAGTTGGAGGCGAATATGGCGTAACCACCGGACGCAAACGTAGATGCGGATGGTTTGACGCAGTTGTTTCTCGCTATGCTGCTGACGTTAATTCGCTTACTGATATTGCATTGACCAAGTTGGACGTTCTTTCTTGTGTGGATCGTATCAAGGTTTGTGTTGCGTATGAGGCAGAAGGAAAACGCTACGATTATTTCCCTATGCAACATTCCGTTTTGTATCCAAAACATGTAACGCCTATTTACGAAGAACTTCCTGGCTGGGAAGGACAGGACATTTCAGATTGCAAAACCTTTGCTGATCTTCCTCAAAATGCTCAGCGATATGTTAAATATTTGGAAGAAGTTACGGGAGTTCCTGCTTCTATTATTGCAGTTGGCCCTGATCGCGATCAAACTATCTTTAACGGCTGGGAAAGTCGTTAAATTCCCGAATAGTTATTCACTTAAGAAAGGTGATTTGAGTGAACATTCTTGTTCTCGGTAGTGGCGGAAGAGAGCACGCAATTGCGTGGGCGCTGGCTAAATCTTCCTTATGCGAAGGTTTGTATGTTGCTCCTGGCAATGGAGGAACAGCAGAGATTGCAACGAATATTAAAACGCTCAACATTGAGGATGGCAATGCGGTTGCAACGTTTGCTAAACAAAACAATGTTGGCTTGGTGGTAATAGGCCCTGAAGCTCCTTTGGTTAAAGGGGTAGCAGATGCTTTGCGCGCAGAAAACATTCCAGTGTTTGGTCCTGTTTCTGAAGGCGCTCAGCTTGAAGGGTCAAAAACCTACTGCAAAGAATTTTTGATAAACAACAATCTTCCTACTGCACAGTATCAAAGCTTTACCGAAAAGGATGCAGCTCTTGCTTATTGCCAAGAGCTTGGCGCTCCTTTGGTAGTAAAAGCTGATGGTTTGGCAGCGGGCAAGGGCGTTATTGTGGCAGAAACGCTTGATGCTGCCCTTGATGCGGTTGAATCTTGCTTTGCAGGAGACTTTGGCCAAGCTGGCTCAAAGGTTGTAATTGAAGAAAAACTTACCGGTCCTGAATGCTCTCTGTTGGCTTTTGTTTCTGGCGGAAAAGCATTTTGTATGGCTCCTGCGCAAGATCATAAGCGTGCTTATGACGGAGATCGTGGTCCTAACACCGGTGGTATGGGTGTTTATTCTCCTGTCCCTATTGTTAGTGACGAAGAAATGGCTGAGATGTATCGCATCATGGAAGTCTCTGCAGCGGCTACGGCTAATGATCCGTTTACCACGGATTATCGGGGATGCTTGTATGGTGGCTTCATGCTTACCCCTGAAGGGCCTAAGGTTCTAGAGTTTAATGCTCGTTTCGGTGATCCTGAGACGCAGGTTATTTTGCCTCGTTTGGAAAGTGATTTGGTAGAAATCATGCTAGCTATTGCTGAAGGTCGCCCTGAGGACGTTGAGCTTTCCTGGTCTGACCAATGGGCAGTAAGCGTTGTGCTTGCAAGCGAAGGCTATCCTGGATCATACGAAAAAGGAAAAGTTATTCTTGGCGTTGAAGATGCCGAAAGTATGAACAAGGTTATTGTATTTCATGCGGGCACCGCGCTAAATTCTGACGGAGAACTTATTACCAATGGCGGACGCGTTTTGAACGTTGTTGGCTTGGGTTCTACGTTTGAAAAAGCACGTAATCGTGCTTATGAGGCGTGCAAGGCTATAAACTTTGAAGGAAAACAACTTCGCAGTGATATTGGCAAGCGTGCGCTTCAAGGGCGTGAAGCTTGGGAAGAGTAAGTTTTAGAAAAGTAAATTCTAAAACTGCTTGACCTAACGGTTTTATATCGGTACAATACTGCTTCGCATCGATATTCATGCACTACTGGTCGGATAGCTCAGTCGGTAGAGCAGCGGACTGAAAATCCGCGTGTCGAGGGTTCAAGTCCCCCTCCGACCACCATCAAAAACTAAAATCCTCCTGTTAATGGAGGATTTTTTTATATTGCATAAGATTTTTGAGCGCCTGACAGGTTCTCGTTTAGTGCTTGAGTGATTTTATAGGCGTTTTTGATAAAATGAGAACACCAAAGAGGAACACAAAGAAGCAAACACAATACTTCTTTTTGGGAAGAGGGTAAAAATGATCGATTTTACAACTGAGGCAACCTGCCCTTCAATTCAAACGCTGGTTGATAACAAAGTTGCTTCACGTATTCGTGCAAAAGACGCCACGCTTTATAACTTTGAATCTGAAGCTCAAGAATGCGCGCAAGATTACATGGGTTGGACAACGCTTGCTAGCAATCCCCCAACCGAAATCGAAGAAATTCAAAATTTTGCTTACGCCATGATGGCCAAGGGCGTTAAAACCATTTTGCTTATTGGGCAGGGTGGTTCAACGCAGGCTCCTATGACGTTGACTAAATATAATAAGACCGATTCCTCTATGGTTTTCAAAACGCTTGATTCAGTATCGCCTGTTCGCGTAAGAACAATTCTTTCTGAATGTGATCCTAAGACTACGCTTGTTATTCAGTCTTCAAAATCGGGCGGAACCATTGAGCCGTGCTTAGTCATGAAGGCAGTGCGCGATATTCTGGCTGAAACTTTGGATGAGGCGGAAATTCCTCAGCATTTAGTTGCCATTACTGACCCTGGCTCAGATCTAGAAAAGCAAGCACGCGAAGAAGGATGGCTTCATATTTTCTCTGGCGAGCCAACCGTTGGAGGCCGTTACTCAGCACTCTCTGTTTTCGGTCTTGTCCCTGCAGCACTGGTAGGCATCAACTTGAATTCGCTTATAGCTTATGCACGCAAGGCAGAGGTTCTTTGCGGGAGCGATTCGGTTCATAATCCTGCCATTGTTTTGGCTGCATTCTTGTATGACAATTACCGCGCTGGTCGTGATAAGTTTTCATTCTTTTCACCTAAACGAGGCCGTGTTTTAGGTTTGTGGATTGAGCAGTTAGTTGCAGAGAGCCTTGGCAAAAACGGCAAAGG
>CAVABR010000015.1:0-14596 GCA_963586955.1 bacterium | reverse complement strand
GCTCCAAAACTAGTCCACGAACATATAACCGCCCAAATCAGTTTGATTACCAGTTAGTTTGGCACTGCTCCAAAACTATCGTGCCATTCATCGGGTGTTTCAGTAAGTTTGATTACCAGTTAGTTTGGCACTGCTCCAAAACCATCAGAGCAAAATCCTCACTGCAAAAGGACGGCAAAACCAACTGAAATCAATATTAATACTCAAGAAAATGCTGATCAACAATATATTTTCTTTCATATTTATGTTCTTCGGTGTCTATCTTGTTTTCAAGGAGCAACACTTTAAGTTTCGTATAAAAAACGTGCTCGAGCAATAAATTTAACTCGTTTTTTGTCAAAAAAGTTTTCAAATTTACAAACGCGATGCCTTTATTAAACCCTGCGTCAAGAGCTAACGAAAGAAAAGCTATCAAACTATCAACTAGTTTTTCGCTAGATGAAGGCATAGCTCCAAAGCCAAGCATTTTTAAGCTTTTAGCCAAATCCCATTCAACCCCAAATGAATAATCAGCCGATAAACCCCCTGTCAAAGAGATAAGCCTTGAAGCAAAAGTTTGCTCTGCTTCTTCGATCAAAATCCTAATATCCTCATCCTCTATCATCTCGCGTTCTATCTTTTTGACGATTTGCCCCATCAAGGCGCGATTATCCCACGGCAAAGAAAAGGGATCTATGACCATTAGCAAAATATCTTTAGGGACTAGCTCTTTATCAGAATCCCAAAACGTATACGGTTCTATCGCATAGCGTCCTTCTCCAGAAGCAAGAGACTCAACAAACCGAGAAAACAAAGCTGGGGACTCTACCTGCAATGTGGTAGCACACCCCTCCTCTAACACTATCGGATGCTCCAAACCGCTGAACACCAAATTCACAGTATAAGCAACTCCTCTAGCGTATCCACTTCATCAAAATCTTTTACATCACCAGTGATGCACTCCATAGTTGCGTATGCGCCCTCAGACACCTTCATAACTTGAACCAAACCAGCAGGTGGCCGATTTTTGCGCAATCTAGCAATAGCAACACCAGCAACCCCGTCATTAACGACCAGTTTTACATATACCGATTCCTGAAGCTGCAGATATCCATCCTTCAAAAGGAACTTACGGAACTGACGGTAATCCTTCCGTTGTTTAGCCGTCTTGACGGGAAGATCAAAAAATACAAGGAGCCTCATATAGCGAACTTTCTTTGGCTTATTCATACAACATCAAAAGGTTGAATTTCCGCGACAGAAAGACGTTTACTTAAAGCACTTAAGCAATCACTCACATAAGAAGAAATAACAGATGAAACCCTATACGAACCATCTTTATAACCCACAGAGGTATTGAGCATATCTACCAAAATTCGCTTCATGTATGCATCTAGCTCTCCTTCAAAGTTATCGTGAACTAGCCTATCTACAATAGGACGAAACGGCTCCATCAAATCACAGCCAAAATTAAACTGGTTATATTCATTCCTATGGCAAATCCCCACTTGCGTCATATAACCACGTGCAACAATTTCACGATTTACAGCAGAGAGTAAAATGGCATAACCATAATTTAAAGCACCATTTAATGGCGTATCTTGATCGCGCGAAAAGTCTTGTCCGAACAAAGCCTGAAAATACAGCCTTGCAGCAACACCTTCCCTATTAGTCGCGTCGCCCGAACGAACCTCAGGGATTAATTCACTCAGACGCTCTGCCCCTTCTTCTTTAGCCCGTGCATTCAAAATGGAGGCTTGGTGTGAAATCTTATCCTTCACTACTCTTTGCCAAACACGTTTCTTGGCAGGCTCACTCCATCCAATTTGTTCAACAACTTTTTTGCTAGTATTATGCGCACCGTAAAGAGGCAAATACTGTCCCACTGGGTTTCGTTTTTCATCAGAAATTACCAACGAAATTTTTGTTTTAGCAAGCTCCGCCATTAGATATGCGCTCATAAATGCTTGGTTTGTCTCCAAAACTACTGAACTAATCTCAGACAAATGAACCTTAGCGGTCTTATCTTCTTCGCGAACGACCATATAGCCACCTTTATAGGTGCACTTACAAGGATTCTCAATAATGACATTTCTAAAGGCCAATGTGGGTTCGCCTCTCAAACATGCCTGTTACGGATTGATCAATGACAAACAATTCACATTTGAGTCCATTTCTTTGTGGTCTGATTTTTCCGTAATTTTTACTCTTACCCAATGCGGAAAAATCAACACCGTTAATTTTTCCATTAATCCACGCAATCAAAGAAACAAGTGTTTTGGTTTTTTCCTCACAGGAAACTTTTTTAAAGGAGTCTATCAATTCTTCATTTAACCAAGCCGAAATTCTCTTTCCAAGCCTATCTCCTTCTTTGCATATTCTTTCAAAAAGTCGATCGAGGCAAGATGAGTCCTCTATGTTACCCGCTATTGCATCAAGTAGAACTACCTGCTCTTCCTGACTCAAAGCAAGTTGACGAGCGTTTAACATCTCTGCGCTACCATTAACCAAATAGCGATCTCCCTCAATCTCAACAAGTTGCCTCTTCAGGAGTCTTGACCTTGAAAGCTCAAGAAATTCTAATCCAAGATCACGTGCCTGCTCTTGCGCAAACTGAAGAAGACTCTCTTCATCTTTAAGTGAATCAGCAAGGTACACAGGAACGCAACCAACTCTCAGTTGAGAATTCCCCCTCTTGTCTAATGCGCGATATACAAAAAAGTATGCAAACTTTTGGCTAGAAAAACCTCCATATTTTTTAGGGTTAAGGCCCTTCTTTAAAGACAACGCGAGTTTTGGTCCCATCTTAGGATCTCTAGGCGAATAAATGGTCGCATCCCAAAATGCTCCCGCTTCCTCGTAAGGCATTCGTGTAATAAAGCACTGACGATAGTTGAGGGCTTTTCGTATAGACTCTATCTCAGCCTCAGCATTCCAGTCATCCTTAAAAACTTCCCCTGTTTCAGGATCAAATCCCGAAGTCATAAAACTGTTCACGATAAAGCTACTGCTTCCTGGGACATTATGGTCTTTGGCAAACAACTTTGACTGATTACGAATGTATTTCTCCATTGCGTAAGCCATAGCAATAGGCTGTTCATAAACTTTAGGATGACGCTTCTGTATAAACAAACCTATACGACAAGCCAGATAGGCATCGTGTGCATGATGAAAATCATTCGCTTCACGGCATTTAACAAAGCCTGCCGCCACACGCAAATCATGGCTCATGCTTGCCTTAACCGCAATGACATTTGTTTCAGGATAACGAGCGCGCAGCACCTGCTGAATCAGTTTTACCATCTGGCTAGTTTCAACCAGCTGACGTGCAATAAAGCCCTTCATTGCTTTTTCGTTAATATGATCACGCATGAGATTATTGAACTTTTTATCGCTAATTAATCCAGCATCATGAAGCATACGCCAGTAATTTCCCATACGTTTACGAATATTAGCGGGAATAAGCATCTGATCCGTCTTGGCTTGATTAGCTTCCCTAATTACCAACGCCTTATTATCAAAACTATCGTCCTTAACATAAGAACGCGGAATAATATGATCAACCTCATAAGAAGAAAGCTGACTGATATCTAATGGCTTGCCAGAATACAAGCATTTGCCATGTTGAGCAAAATAAAGTACCAGCCTTTCGTTGTCTAAATCAAGCTGATTGTCTTTGAGTTCAGAAAGCACCGCTTTATCGAATTCTTGCGAGCATTCTTCTTTAAACTTCTTCGTTGCTTCTTCTAGCTGCTTATAGCGTGTTTTTGTACGACTACCTTTCTTCGCAAAATCGTCAGCACGTGTGACCTCGATAAAGATATTCTTAGCTGGAGCACCGTGAATTTTTACAATTTCATCCACAATGCGAATTGCCTGATTAATGCTTCGCCGAATTGCTGGTGATCCCGGCAATTCGTTAACCTGCAACGCTTTACCAATTTCGCGATAGCGCTCTTCGTTAATCTTATCAATGCGATCTTGGAAGCCTAGTTCCTCATTGCGCAATACTTGCATAAGAACCATCGCATTGTTTTTTCCGCCAACATTAGGATTACCCTCACGCAATACATCCATAATGGATTTCTTGCCACAATTTGTTTGAACCTTAACGCCTGTCAGAAATTTTTTAGAAAGATTACCCCAGCCAGCAAAACGCTTCTTTTTGATAAGTTTTATCTGCTTGTTATCAAGCCTATCGCCATACTCTTCCTCTAGCTTTTCTTCTAAAATGTTCCGATCCTCAAAAAGCGTACTCCACTTGATAATTCTTTCTATCATTTCGTAATCAGCAGAAGTAAATGGCTTGCCATCTTTAAACACGTCTTTACGAAAAAAGCGATATGAATTAAGGCTAGAAGTAAAAGAGTTTTCACCCTGACCACCACGAACTCGCACATTCATATAGCCTAGTTGGCTTTCGAGCAAATTTTCTACTGCTTTATAGGTAACAGTTCGATGTTCTTTAAAAAGCTCAAAAATAGCTTCTCTGTCAGCTGCGTCAAAGCGATGTTCTTCGCCATCACCCATACTGAAGTGCGCGCCGTTTATCTCATTCCATACACAGAACTCTTCATACAGAAGCGAACAACGAGGCAAAACATCTTCCCCTTGAAGATATGTGCATTCTCCTGTCATACGCTCAATAAACTTTTGAGCACTTGCACTTTTATTTATGACTTCATCCCAATTCCAAGGCGTAATAGCCACATCTTCTTTACCTGGCTGACGTTCCGCCCATGAAAAACGTTGCTTGCCATTATGGTCAACCGCTGCATTTTTTGTTTGTAGTGGGCCAACATAGTAAGGAATACGAAACGAAACGAGCGACTCGATTTTTTCCTGATCTGCTTTCAGAAATGAATAATGCTTGGCCTGGTTTTCCAGAATTGCATGCAACTCTTCCAAATGTAGCTGATACGGAATACTGCCGTTGTCGCTGGTTTTCAAACGACGAAGGAATTTCTCTTCTTTGAACTCTTCCATCATCTTGACATAGCGAGGATCTCCTACAGCAGAAGTGTCTTTGAAAAGCTTTTCAACCTCTTTTCTAAAGTCGTCGTAACTAATTTTTGAAGTTCCTAGGTTATATCTTGTGTAACCTTGAGCTTTGGATGCATCGTAAATCTTCTTCTTTTTACCTATTTCATCACGGCTTTTGTACATCTCACCACGAAAGAAATCATTGTACTTTTCTGGGATAAATTCCTTAACAAGATCTTTGAGTATCCTTAAGTCTTCTCCATACTTTTTGTACTTCGCAATCATATTTTCTGAAATAGACCCACCAGGAACGTAAGATAAAATCCCCTGTAGCACATAAGCAGAATAGATTTCTCTTAACGATTGAAACAGAAGAGCATCCTCATCGGGAATGCAAGGCTCAAGGGCTTCAACCTTTTCATCTTCTCCCAATTTTATAGATGTAGTTTCCGCCTCAAGATTAATAAAGATCTTTTTAAAATCAGCCTTTAATCCAACCATCGCTCCCGCTAAAGCCTTATTGCAGGCCTTATTCTCTGAAGCATTTTCACTAATAGAAACCTTGAGAATATCTGCAATATCATCGCGTTTTTTTGAAGGAACAGCATCTTCTTGAGAGAGAATATCGAGGATTTTTTTCAAATCAGGCTTTTTTGACGCAACTCCATATCCCTCATATACACTGCACCAATCCAAAAGGTTTTGATAAAACTTTTCAAGACTTTCCTCTGGATTGGCATTTTTGGATGAGAGACTCTTGTTTTCCTGGCGCAAAAAGTTGCCACGATGCTTGACAATATTATGAGTAGCCAAATAGATAAGCCGGATATCGGCCTTTTCGTCGGCGGTCATCAGCCATGAGCGCAGGTGATAAATGGTTGGAAAGCGATTGTAGTAATCGCGCTCCGTAAAATCAGAAGCGTTAAACAACGGCCATTCGTAATCTGTATGACCTTCTTCCCTATCTTCCATGTGCAGACGCGATTGGCGAAGACGAATAAAAAATTCTGAGTCGGTCTTCTCCATTTCTTCTTTGAACAATTTTTGCAGAAGACTAAGGCGCCAACAACGGCGAATGTAGCGTCTGCGCTGACTACGAGGAGATCGCGCTAGAGCAGCCGTATTAGCCTCATCGAACAAACGGCTACCCCACGTAGGTTGTTTTTTGAAATGGAACATTTCCCCCTCCCCGTCAGTTGCAGACCAACCGACGGACGCAGGCCCCATGTCCAAGCCTATATTCAACACAGAATCTGAATTTCTTAAATTCATTGCAAAAGACCCTCCTTCTATGTTACAGTGCCAATTGTCACCGATTACCAGTCGGTTTGGCACTGCGAGTCAAAATACGGCATGGCCAAAAATGTTGTCTTTTTGACAACGCCACGTAGGTGGCATTTTGACTTTTCAAGAACCCTTTTTGGGATCTTTTTTATATTGGGCTATTAGTACCCTAAAAATCTGGTGCAGGTGTCCTGGAATTTGGTCAATTAAGGATTATTTTGGGTCAACGGAGGCTATTTTTGCTGTTTGGGTACTAGATTTGCCAAATTATTGGCCTCAAATTCGGCATCTAGCTTTTTCTGGCAAGCCAAAAATTCCAGGTAAAGCGGTTCGTTTTGTCCCTCAATCTGAGCGACCTCCAAACCCTTTCTATAAGAATGCCCTTGCTTTAGCTATTGGGAGTGTCAAACTTGAAAGCATGAAATACATCACCGACATACACGCTCTTAATCTTCCCTGTTCGCTTGGAACTTCCGGCGATTGGCATACCTCTGCCATTCAGTGGCAGAATCTTCACGTATTAGAATCAGACAAATCCCCTTTTGGTGATTGGGGGATAGAGGTCAACTCGGCAGTTTCGGTGCCTGAAAATCCCGACAATGCCCTGCCTATTGCTAACCATGTAAGAGCCTTGCTCGATATGATTGAGCAAGGACGCTTTACGGTAGCGCAAGGGATGAACGGTGATTATCTTGACGATGATTCTTTTAGCGAAGTAATTTTCGAAAAAGTTTCTTTATTGAAGAGTTATCCAAACTGGCACGATATTGATTGTTTTATGGCGCGCGAATGCCGAATGGCTTGGGTTAGATTCAAAAAAGATGCCTGTTCAAATGCGCAAAAAGGCAAAACCGTAGTCACAGGATAACGCGCGATAATTCACAACGATGGAACCAAGCCCTTAGAAAGCAAAGCTCCCTGTTTGCAAGAGCGCGATAATCCATATAGCTACTCAATCAAAAACGAAATTCATACCCACGGCTTAGAAAAAAATGCCACTTTAAAAATTTCCGCGTATCTTTCTTGCGATGATCTCCATGATCTTTTCGACGTGGTCTTTCTGGTCAACAATTATTGGGATAGCTTATCTATAACAACGCAAAGAATGATAGAGAACGCGTTTGCTATCAAAGGTTTTGACTACGTTGAGCTTATTGTGTCTCAACAGCATGATGATTTAATTGATCCTGATGTTTTGGTCGAAGATTTTTCGCAAGCTTACAAACGAGTAGGGCTTCGGTTATAAAGGCAAAACAGGAGATAGTCATGGATGCGCATATCCTTACAGAAGTGCTACTTCATCAGCGGAAATATAACGTTGATGGCAGTGTTTACAAACTGATACAGATCCAATTTGCCTGTGATTCGAATCGGATTGAAGGCAATAAGCTCACCCGCGAACAAACGGAAACTATTTTTACCCGGAATGTTATTTCAGGCAACGACATAAAGGTTGATGACATTATTGACATCAAAAACCACTTCGAAGCGTTTGATTATCTTTTAGACAACATAAACGCCCAACCAACTCATGAGTTGTTCCATAAACTGCACTTCCTTCTTAAGAAGGGCACAACGGATGCACAGAATTCCGCTTCAACCGTTGGGGCTTACAAGAAAAACGAGATTCCGCCTTTTATTATTAGCGAAAGTTTGGGTCGTTTTTATTTGTAGGGTCTTCGGAATTGGAATATTGACAAGACGTTTCTAGTTGAAACTTGCCATGAAGCTCAAGAGCGCTTTGAAGCTCATTATGGAAGATTAACGCACTCTTATTTTGAATGTATGCAGAAAAGCGAATAGCCACCAGTCCGTGAAAGATAAGACTACAAAAAGACTTCAGACTTCAGTAAACTTTCAGAACCTTCACCGGGGTATCACAAAAACAAAAAACCAGGTGCGAAAGCAACCTGGCGAAGATTTTGAAGTGGTGCGCCGTGAGGGAATCGAACCCGCGACCTTGGGATTAAAAGTCCCCTGCTCTACCAACTGAGCTAACGGCGCATTTGAAAAGCTTTTAAAAAGCGCTAACCATTGTAATGTGAGGAATGCTTGCGGTCAATACATGAATTTGCCTCAAATGTAGAAATCTGAAAATTGACCATAATTGCGCATCTGTTAGGTTCATTTACAGTAGCTACAAATTATCAGTTTGTAAGTTGCTTCGATTTGCCTTACAAAAAAAGACAAATTGATCCAACTGCCCTTCGTGCTTATATCGTGAACAATATAAGCACGCTTGGAAGATTATTTTTAACATCCAAGACCTTGTATTTCACTCTGAAAATCTCAAACCAAACTCAGAAAGCGCTTCAAGAATGTTGCCATGAAATAAGGGAACGTGTAGAACTTACCATTAAAGCCGATATTTTTATTGCAAAATTTAATGCCGTAATTAACGTCCGCATACGCTTTGCTATCAACCATTTGTATGAGCGATTTTGGCGTATTGTCATTAGCTTTTACTTCCACAGGAATCAAGGAATCCTTATCGCGAACAATAAAGTCAATCTCCAACGTATTCTTCTGGTCTCTGTAAAACAAAAGATTATAGTTTTGCTTTACCAGCATATCCGCTACAACATTTTCGTAAAGTGCACCTTTATACGTGTTGAAGTTCTTGTTTGCTCGCAAATCAGCTTGAACTTCATCATCTAGCGATGCTATTAAAATCCCCGGGTCAGCAAAGTAGAGCTTGTAATTTTGCGGATTGTAATTTCCGCGCAAAGGTAATTCAGGCTGAGCCATGCAATAGCAAATATTGACAATTCCGGCATCATTGAGCCATTCGGTTGCCCCTGTATATTCACGACTACGCGCACCCTTCGCTATTTTTGTGATTTGAAATTTCTTGTTTTCACGCCCCAAAAACACCGGAATATGCCTATACACACTCAAGATCTTGCCTTTGTCCAATCCGCCTGCATATTTTGTAATATCCTCTTCGTAATCAAGGCTAATCTGTCTTTGCATATTCAAGGTTCCGCTGTAATTGTTGTTCTTAATAAATGCGCTCACTACGGCAGGCATTCCCCCAATCACCATGTACTCGCGAAAGATTTTCAACATCACGTCATATTCAAGATTAGAGAGAGGTTCAATATCTACCATATGCTGAAAAAGGCTCTTAATCTGTACGTCAGAATAACCACGCGCCCAAAGGAATTCTTCGAAATCAAGCGAATACATAGTGTAGTCTTGTTTGTACCCAACGCTATTCGATTCAATTTCGTTGTAATTTATTCCCATCATAGAGCCCGAACAAATAACGTCGTACCTGCCGTCAATTTTAAAAGACTTAAGTGATGTGGCGCAGTTGGGACAATCTTGAAGTTCGTCAAAAAAAATAAGGGTATCTTTGGCGATGAATTTTAGCGAAGGGTTAACGAATGAAATATTTTTAACGATTTGATCTACATCAAAACCATCGTTGAAAATACTTTTAAATTGTGGCTGAAGTGCAAAATTAATCTCTACTACATTTTTATAATTGGCGTTAGCAAAAGTTTCTATCGACTTTGTTTTCCCCACCTGTCTTGCACCTCTTACGATAAGAGGCAGTTTATTAGGGTTTGTTTTCCATTCACTTAAAAATTTGTCAACTTTTCGCTTGAGCATTTTTGTCCTTAGTTGTTTAGCACCTTAGCTGTTAAATACCGTGGTCACTTTGTGTCTTGACCACTCATCCTTGTTGGTGCCTTAATTTCCTTTTGTTTTTGCCACTTAACAACTTAGTTGTTTAGTGGCACTAATTCTCCTGTAAGTCCACCTTGTTAATAGGAACAGTAGGCTCTTTCTAGTTGTTTAGTAGCTCTGCTTGTTTTGTAGACCCACCCGTTAAAACTTAAAGCATTAACGTACGAAACTTGCTGTATAGCAATTATCACATTTTTCCTTGGATTTCAGCTTGGTTTTTCACATTTTTTGGTGAATTTAGCGGTGTAAAATCACATTTTTCGGCAGTTTTTTGGGCTTAAAATCACATTTTTCCGAAAGTACCTGCGCTACCATATAAGCATGCTAAATACAGGCAAACCAAATAACAGACGCAGTAGCTCTCCAACCTAAGAAGGCTCTTATGATTATTGGCATCATTTCAGATATCCACGGACACCTAAGCGAAGAAGCGCACGAAGCGCTCAAAGGGTCAGACTATATCCTCTGTGCTGGAGATTGCGAATCTCCCTTTGTTGTTACCGAACTTGAAACCATTGCGCCAACTATAGCCATCCTAGGCAACTGCGACCGAAGAGATTTTGGGCCTTCGGTTTCTGCCGTTGCGTCCCCGCTTCTTGGAGGCGTGCGTTTCAAGATGGTTCATCGACCCGAAGATATTCATACCATCCCTGACGATGTTAACGTCGTTGTTCACGGACACACCCACATTCCGCGCAATGAGGTTATCAACGACGTGCTCTTTTTAAACCCTGGAAGCCCCACCAGACCCCGTGGCGGAAGCCGAAAAAGCGTTATGCGCCTAACAGTGCTTGACGGCGCCGTGCGCTCTGTCGAGCTTATAGAGCTGGACTAGGAAGCGGATTGGTTACTTCCACCACTGGGTGACGGTGCCGGACTGATTCAGCGATACTGGTTCGCTTTTAAGATCAGGCTCAACGTTGAACATACACTGGAAAAAATCTTTGATGCGCGCGAAGAATTCGCGTTGTTCATAGGAATTGATATCGGTATACGTCCTGAGGTCGCTATTCACGCCCGTGGCATCAATGCCAAAACTGCTTGCGTTGTAGAGCGCGCGATAGAGATGATATTCCTGCGTCACAATGACGCATTTAGTCACGCCGAAGACATGGCGCAACCTATACATACTGTCATACGTTGAAACACCTGCGTGGTCGCAAAAAATGTCGTCGCGCGGAACACCCTGGGCAATGGCATAATTCGCCATGGCCATTACCTCATTGTATGAAGACGTGGAATTGTCGCCCGTCATGATGATCTTGGGCGCCACCCCGCCCTCGTAGAGTTGGATTGCCACATCAAGTCTGTCCTGCAAAATGGACGAAGGCGAACCATCATTATTGATACCCGCGCCCAAAACAGCAATGGCCTCGGCGCTTGTTGAGGCTGCACCCGAAGACGTGGCCGTGCCTGAAGACGAGCCCGCAGTCGTTCCTGACGACGCGCTCGCGTCCGAACTTGCCGAACTTGCGCTCGCGCTCGACCCCATCGAACTTATCACCTTCGACGAAGACTGGATCTGCCCCTTTGTAGAAAGACAGACCCAGCCATTAATTCCAAACGGAACTGCTAAAACAATAAGAACAATAACAAGAACCGTTATGCATATTTTTTTGATAGCTCCGAAACAACCCATAAGAGTATGCTCGTACTTCTTATTTCACAACAACGTTTACCAAGCGCTGTGGAATGACAATAACTTTCACAATGTTTTTGCTCTCGGTTGCCTGAGAAACTGCCTCGAGCGCGGTCTGAGAAATCTCATCCTCAGACGCAGAAGCAGAAACGGTAATACGAGCCTTAACCTTGCCGTTGATCTGAACTGCAAGCTCAACTTCGTCTGCTTCGGCTTCTTTAGGATCAAACTCTGGCCAAGGCTGTTCATGAATAGAAGATTCATTGCCCAGCACATTTACCCAAAGCTCTTCTGCCCAATGAGGAGCAATAGGAGCAAGCAACTTAACGATGGTTTCAGCTACATCTTTATCAAGTGTGCTCTTGAATTCATCCGATGCGCGGTCTGCACTTGAGTTCTTGCGCAGGTAGTCGCCCGTAGCGTTGACAAGCTCCATCACCGCAGCAATGGCTGTGTTGAAGTTGTTGCGACCGAAGTCATCAATAACCTTACCAACTACGCGATGACGCTCACGGTAAAGTTCCTTGGCTGCTTTTTGAGCCTCTTCAGCAGGGGATGAACCCTTGCCTTTTTTGCCCTTCTTGCCTTTGCCCGCGCTGGCATCTGCACTGGCCTCAGCACCAGCACCTTCGCCTGCGACTTCGCCCGCAACTCCGGCCTCAGCGCCCGCACCCGAAACACCCGCGAACAGCGTCTCTTCGTCTGCTTTGCCGGCCAGATCGTTCACCACGCGCCAAGCACGATTCATGAACTTGTAGATGCCCGCAAGGCCACCTTCGTCCCACAACAGATCCTTATCAGGTGGCGCCATGAACAAAATGTAGGCGCGCACGGCATCAGCGCCATATTCGGCAATCATATCCTCAGGCGCAATAACATTGCCCTTTGACTTAGACATAGTCTCGCCGTGTTCATCCTTAACCATGCCCTGGCACAGAAGATTCTTGAACGGCTCATCAAAGTTGACCATGCCCATATCGCGCAAAACCTTGGTGAAGAAACGCGAATACAACAAATGCAAAATGGCATGCTCAATACCGCCGATATACTGATCAACCGGCATCCAACGGTTCACCTTTTCGGAAGCGAACGGCGCCTCAGTATTGCGTGGATCGGTATAGCGCATGTAGTACCAAGAAGAGCAGGTGAACGTATCCATGGTATCCGTCTCACGACGAGCAGGCTTGCCACAGTGAGGGCAGGTGGTCTTTGCAAAACCTTCGTGCGTTGCCAAGGTCTCACCCGCTGCTAAGTCAATATCTTCAGGAAGAGTGACGGGCAAATCCTCTTCAGGAACAGGAACCAATCCGCAATCATCGCAGTGAATGACCGGAATGGGGTTGCCCCAATAACGCTGACGCGAAATCAACCAGTCACGCAAGCGGAACTGCACCGTCTTACGACCGCGCCCCGCCGCTTCCAAAT
This sequence comes from bacterium, assembly GCA_963586955.1. Taxonomy (GTDB): domain Bacteria; phylum Actinomycetota; class Coriobacteriia; order Coriobacteriales; family Eggerthellaceae; genus Anaerotardibacter. The sequence continues at coordinate 1,590 of CAVABR010000015.1, read as the reverse complement.
CTCCAATGATGGCATCCACCGCAGGCGAATGCTTGCCACCAACCAAGCCGGTATATTTGCCGGACTGAACCAAGATGCCTTCGTCAGCATAGGCAGCATCCCAATCAACTGAATCAATCTTGCGTTCTTTAACGCCATTCAACTCAGGGAACAGCGGGTCATCTTCGCCCAAAATAATAGGAATAATAGGCAAGTCATACTTGCGTGCAAATTCGAAGTCACGCTGGTCACCACAAGGAACCGCCATTACTGCACCGGTGCCGTAGTCGCTCACAATGTAGTCAGCAACCCAAACAGGAACCTTGTCGCCATTGACGGGGTTAACCATATAACGGCCGGTGAATGCACCGTGCTTTTCTCGGTCACCTTGGGCGCGCTCAACCGCACTTACCTTTGCAGCGGATTCAATGAGGTTCTTTACCGAAGCCTCGTATTCAGAACCAGGCGCAACCAACTTGCTAACCAAGGGGCTTTCTGGCGCAAGTAAGAAGAAACTACAACCAAACAGCGTGTCAGGACGTGTGGTGAATACGGTGATGATGTCATCTTCCGTGGGATTTTCTGGCGCGTTGCCCGCTTCATCACACAAGATGAAGTCAACTTCAGCACCCTCTGAACGACCAATCCAGTTTGCCTGCATCTGCTTAACGCGATCTGGCCAACCTTCAAGCTGGTCAAGGTCATCTAAAAGCTCCTGCGCGTAGTCGGTAATCTTGAAGTACCACTGCGTAAGGTCGCGCTTTTCAACCGTGCCGTGACAACGCCAACATTCGCCTTCGGTGACCTGCTCGTTTGCCAAAACTGTGCCACAATTAGGACACCAATTTACCGGAGAATTTCGGCGCTCAACTAACCCGCGCTTCCAGAACTGAAGGAAGATCCACTGACCCCAGCGATAATATTCCGGATCACACGCCACAACGGTGCGATCCCAGTCATACGAAAAGCCCATGCGCTTGAAGCTTGCTTTTTGCGTCTCAATGTTGGCATAGGTCCACTTGGCAGGATGGCTGTTGTGTTTGATGGCAGCATTTTCTGCCGGAAGGCCAAATGCGTCCCAGCCCATAGGATGAAGCACGTCATAACCGCGCATTTTGTAGTAGCGCGCAGCAACGTCTCCAATGGTGTAATTGCGAACGTGACCCATGTGAATATCGCCCGAGGGATAAGGGAACATTTCCAAAACGTATTTCTTGGGCTTGGAGGAATCTTCTTTTACCTTGTAGGCATTTGAATCTGCCCAAACTTTTTGCCAGCGGGGTTCAATCTCGTGCGGGTTATAAGGTTTCATATATACATCCTTCTTACAGGCTTGCCGTTACGTCAAGCATGCGCTTTTCAGCGCACGGTTAGTGACCTTTTAATCATAAAGAAAATCACTAAGGCATTATAAAGAATTATTATGTTGAGGTTGTTAAGAGTATTAGAAAAAGCCCTTAAAGAATACGATACGAAACCGTGCGGACACTGCGCGCGAGCGAAGGGGACTTTAAACCCCTTAAAAGATTTGCGAAACAGCGAACAGCGCGAAGACTCCGAAGCGTTTAGCGCATCTGCGGATTTTGGGAAAACGGTGCGAAGGCTCCGAAG
>CAVABR010000014.1:0-5882 GCA_963586955.1 bacterium | reverse complement strand
GCCAACCAGCTATTACCCAGCTCAACATAGACCTGCTAAGCCCCAACACCATATACCGCAAAAACACACCGCATCACCTTCGCCTCCTTCTTTATCTGCAAAAATGTGATATAAGAACAGAGTTCAAAAGAATGGCGAGGCAAAAGGCTCATCTCCCCATCAGCCTTTTGCTCCCTTTTATAGTAAGGAAGGACCCTCATGGAGGTTGTCAATTTTGTCTTGGCGCTCATCCCTATCATTTGGCTGATTGTTGCTCTTACCGCACTCAAAATGCCAGGGCATCGCGCTTGCGTTATCGCACTTATCATCACCGTTTGCTTAGCATTTGGCTATTGGGGACTCGATGTTGCCTGCACGGGAACAGCAGTCTTAGAAGGCGTGCTTAATGCGCTGTGGCCAATCTGCTTGGTTATCATAGCGGCGCTTTTTACCTACAACTTAGTAGTACGCACCGGCGCTATGGAAGCTATCAAGAAAATGCTTGGTGGTGTTTCGATGGACATGCGCGTGCTGGCTCTTCTTATTGGCTGGGGCTTTGGATGCTTCATGGAAGGCATGGCTGGTTTTGGTACCGCGGTAGCAATCCCCGCCTCCATGCTTGTTGGTATTGGTATGAACCCCATCGCTGCCGTTGTGGGTTGTTTGGTTGTTAACTCAACACCAACCGCTTTTGGTTCAGTCGGCGTTCCAACTGTTACCCTCTCTTCGGTTACCGGGCTTGAAAGCCTTGGACTTGCCGGAGATATTGCTATTGTTCAATGTATCCTCACCTTTATCTCACCTTTCTTTCTGGTTTGCATCTGTGGCGGAGGCTTAAAAGCACTCAAGGGTATGATTCCTACTACCTTAGTTGCTTCTCTTTCGTTCGTTGTGCCATGGTTTGTAACCGCAGAATTTTTAGGTGCCGAACTTCCTGATATCGTAGGTTCCGTTTGCTGCATGATCTGTATCATTCTTGCTGCTAAGATTTTCAACAAAAATCCTGACCCGGCATATGCTATTAAGACTGATAATGCTGACCAAAATGCTGGTCTTACCATCGGAAGTGGCCTTAAAGCATGGAGTCCCTTCATTTTGATCTTGATTCTTTTATTGGGAACTTCCAGCTTGGTACCTCCGGTAAATCAGGCTTTGGCAACGTTTAAATCAAGCGTTGTTGTTTATGCAGGCGAAGGTGGCAACACCTTAAGCTTTAGCTGGATCAACACCCCAGGCATCATGATCTTCATTGCTGCTATCATCGGTGGCATCATTCAAGGTTGTGGCCCCAAAATTATGGGTGAAGTATTCGTTGGCACACTTAAGGCGTATTGGAAAACCGTCCTTACCATCTGCGCTGTTATGGCAATGGCGAAGGTCATGAGCTACAGCGGAATGATTTCCGATATTGCGGTATTGCTTGTAATACTTGCAGGGCCAATGTATCCCATCATTGCACCTCTTATTGGTGCGCTGGGCGCCTTCGTTACCGGGTCTGGTACTTCAACCAGTGTTCTCTTCGGTGGCTTACAAGCGCAAACCGCTCTTGACTTAGGATTGAGCGCATCCTGGATGGCAGCGGCAAACGTTATGGGTGCTGGCATTGGTAAGATGATCTGCCCTCAGGGCATTGCTATTGGCGCAAGTGCTGCAGGCCTCCTTGGTTCCGAAAGCAAGATATTGCGTTCGGTATTTAAGTACTTCATTGTCTATCTTGTTTTAGCAGCCGCCCTTTGTATGGCAGGATCGATGCTTGGGTTATAGAATGCTAAAAAATGACCTCGCATTGCGGGGTCATTTTTATACTGTTGCTTTTGACGCTTTGTATTCACTTGAACAGCGCCTAAACGAAGACACCATGCAAAAGCAAAGATACGCGGTAAACCTTAGAACTTTTCTCTGCTGTGTTCCTTGAGCACATCAACCTCATCAACAGGCTTGCGCAACAAGAAGTTATGCTGTTCGTCATGAAGCTTCTTGTATTCATCGGTTGCAAAATATTCGCCCATGAAATCAATGAACTCCTGAACCACCTTAAGACGCTTACGGTCTTTAACGTAGGTCATATACATAGGGTGAAAATCTTTTGGCGCCCCGGTAATAGGCAGATAAACCAATTCGTCATAGACGTCACACAAAAACGAATAGCAGAACAAAGCAACGCTATCAGGATCCGATACCACAAATGATGACATACAAAGGTCATCTACATAGTTGCGTTTCAGATCAAGGTCATACCCTTTAACAAATTCTTCAAGGCGATAAGAAACAGAAGATCTTTTGTTATAGGTCAAAATGCTTATCCCTTTTAATTCCTCAAGGGAAATTTCCTTTTTACTTGCAAGCGGATGCGTCTTATGAACCGCAAGCACCAACGGCAAAGACCAGCAGAATACGCGCTCCATGTCTTGGTCGCCTGGCATATGACTACAGAAAGCAACATCTAAAACGCCTGCACGGAGCTTACGCAACATGTCAGGAGTGTAACCATATTGTGTTTCGAGAGAAAATTCGATGGGACATTCGCGACGAAACTTTGCAACCGCACTTGACCACGCTTTGCCTTGCATGGCAAAAAGCGTACCTAAGCGAATTGTTTTTTGAACAGATCCGTCTATTTCCTGAGCTACCGAACAACCTTTTTCCAAGGCGTTTAGGCTCAGCGAAACATAGTCGTAAAAGTTTGTTCCGGCCTCAGTAAGATCAACACGAGAACCCTTGCTTCTAATAAAAAGAGTAGCACCCACCTCTTTTTCAAGATTCTTAATTGCCGCTGACAAAGTAGGCTGGCCAATATAGAGAAGCTTAGAAGCTTGGGTATAGTTAAGTACTTCAGCCAAACACTTAAAATAATAAAGATGCTCGGTTCTCATATTTCTCCTGTTTTTTCCTTCGTTTTTTAAAATTTTAACAACCTCGAAACAAGCAGAATATAAAAATAAACAAAAAAACAGTTCAATTCTCATACATTTTTATTAGTTAATTTCCTCAACCAATAGGTAAAATCGTTTAATTTCTGTTTTGTGTCCTGCGGAAATGAAAACAAATAGCTTTTTTCGATAGATAGCCAAATTTTCATAGGATTTTCACTTTTACTTCTTTTTAAAAACAAAATATTTTTTTCATGAGCCGAAAAGCTCAAAAGCAAGGATGCTTTCGGTTGAATCCTTATGTTGCCTTCCCAAGCGGGAAGACAGATTGGGCCCAAACGAAGGGTTTTATCGAACGCATATTTCTTGTTTTTAAAAAAGCCGAAAAGTAAAGAGGTATGCAAAATGGCTAAACAAAAGCTTACATGGCGTCATGTCATGGTTCTCATCACCTGCATGCTTTGCATTAGTTCAGTAGGAGGAATCAGCTTCAGCTGTGCAGGTCTTTGCTACAAACCAGTAGCAAATTATCTGGGATGTCAGGTTTCTGATGTTTCGCTTTACATGACCATTCTCTACATTGGTCAGGTTATCTTCTCCCCTATCGGTGGTGCATTGTTAGAAAAATTCGATGTCCGCATTGTCTGCGGTATTGCAGGCGCACTTAACGGTGTTGGTCTTGGCTTGATGTCTTGCTACACCGCAATTTGGCAGTGGTACATTTCTGGTCTGTTCATGGGCTTTGGTATTGTTACCATCTTCTGGCTTATGACCGCAGGCGTACTTGGTCGTTGGTTTAAGAGTGGCTTAGGCGTTGCCCTTGGCTTGTCTTACGCTATGACCGGTATTGGTGGCGCTGTCTTCAATATCTTGGGTCAAACCGTTTTAGGTCCTAGTGCTCTTACCGTAGAGACCTGGCGTGAACTCTATTTGATCTATGGCATCATTATTTGCGTTACTACTATTCCATTCATTTTGTTATTTGTTCGTGACTCCCCTGAAGAGGTTGGACTCAAAGCACTTGGAGCTCCTCTTGATGATGCAGAGCTTTCCAACGAACCAGAACTTAAAGGTTTCGAACCAAAGCAGGCTTACAGCAAATGGTACTTCTGGGTATTGATTGTTGCTGGCGCATTGATGAATATCCTCGCTATTTATCCTCAGCACTTCACCACCTTCTATCAGACCGCAGTTGCTTGCACCACTGAAGGCGTTCAGATTCCAGAGCTCATGGCTATGTCTGGTACTCTTGAAGCATTCGCAATGGTAGGTATGGCACTTGGTAAAGTTGTTACTGGTGCAATCGAATCTAAATCTTTGCAGGCAGCTCTTATTTCTGGTGTAATCCTTGGCGTACTTGGTGTTCTTGGCATGTGGCTCGGCGGATCGAGCAAAATCCTTCCAATTCTTTGGGGTGGCGGTTTTGTTTATGGCTGTGTATATGCTTGGGTATCAGTACTTCTGCCCTACATCACCAGATCAATCTTTGGCGACCTTCACTATGATAAGATTTACTCCGTCATTCTTATCCCCGTAAACTTGGTTGGCGCCTTTGCCGCATCAGGTTTGGCTCTTCTCAACCAAGCATTCGGTTGGAGCGTATTCTTCATGGTTGACCTCGCAATGATTGTTATTACTTGGGCACTGGCAACTTTGGTATTCAAGGTTGGCCGTAAAGAGTATGCTGACAAATTTGAAAATGTAGCAGCATAAGAGAGAGGGTGTAAAAACAATGGGTAAAGGACCACTTTCCGGTTACAAAGTCATTGAATTTGCAACGTATGTAGCTGCACCATCAGGGGTTCGTCTATTAGCAGACTGGGGTGCAGACGTAATCAAAATTGAAGCCGCAACAGGCGATGATTACCGTACAAATTGGAACGTTTATTCCATGCCAGGAGAAAGCGATTTATATAATCCATGCTTTGACTTAGTAGGAGTAAACAAACGCTTTGTAGTAGTAGACCTTCGCACCGACGAAGGCAAAGAAATCTTGTACAAGATGCTCGAAGACGCAAACGCTTTCGTTACCAGCGCACGCGATAAAGCGCTAAATAAATTAGGCATTGACTGGGATACCCTTCATGCAAAGTTCCCTAAGTTGGTATACGCACACTGCCGTGGCTATGGCGAACATGGTGCTCTTAAGGATAGTCCTGGATATGACTACACGGCCTATCATGCACGTTCGGGCGTTGGTGGATCGCTCTATGAAAAGGGCGGTGCTCCAATGATCGGCGGACCTGGCTTTGGTGATTTGCAGACCGGTCTTGCTCTTGCAGGTGGCGTTGCAGCTGCTTTGGTTGGAGCCGAGCGCACCGGCAAAGGTGACCGCGTTGTAGTAAGCCTCAACTCTGTTGGTGTTTACGTAATGAGCTTGGCTCATACCGCAGCTCAATACGGTGGCTATAAGTTGCCTACTTCACGTAGAACGCTTTCGAATCCGTTCAACTCAACGTACAAAACAAGCGATGGAAAATGGATTCAGTTCTGCGTTGCAGCTCCTGAATTGGGTTACAACCATTTCATGGAAACCATTGGACGCGCTGACTTGGTAGATGACGAACGTTATTGCAAGATGGACTACATGCGCAAGCACCATCTTGATGAATTCGTTACCATCATTGAAGAAGCGCTTGCCAAAAAGACTATGGCAGAGTGGGAAGTTATCCTCACCGAAAACGACATTGCATTCGGTCCAATGTATGAATCTTCAGATGTTTTGAAAGACCCTGAGATTTGGGATAACGAATACGCTGAGCGTGTTAAGTACCCAACAGGCGATGAAGCAATCTTGATTCATCCACCTTGCCGTCTTGATTCCATTGGTACTGCACCTTTGGTTACTTCCCGTGGTATCGGTGCTGACACCGAAGAAGTTCTTCGCGAATATGGCTACTCCGATGAACAGATCAAAGCCTGGGAAGACAGTGGAGTTGTTACTCAGCACGAATAACCTCCAAGGAATAACAAAGAGGTTGAGCTTCCCCTATTGGCTCTTCTCGACATAACCTTCCTTAACGAAACCCTCCT
>CAVABR010000013.1:0-17771 GCA_963586955.1 bacterium | reverse complement strand
AGTGGAAGATTCTACGGGAAGTTCCGCAAAAAAATCCACAAAGCATTCTGCTCAAAAGCCTCCCGCTGACATAGAACGTTCTGCTCAAAAGTCTTCCTCTGATACGAAGCGCTCTGCTCAAGGATCTTCCTCTAGCACAGAACGTTCTGCTCAAGAATCTCCCTCTGGCGCGAAGCATTCTGCTCAAGAGCCTTCCTCCGACGTGAAGCATTCTACTCAAGAGACTCCTTTAAGCACAGAGAATCCCATCAAAGGGCTTTCTTCTGAAGAGGTATCTGCCCGCGTTGCATCGGGAGATGTCAACGTTGATGCGGGCGTAAAAACGCGCTCGGTCAAACAGATCATGCGCGAAAACATTTGCACGCTCTTCAATTTGGTGAATGTTATCCTTGCGCTCTTCGTTTTAATAACAGGTTCCTACAAAGACATGCTCTTCATGCTGGTAATTGTTTGCAATACCATCATTGGCATCGTTCAGGAAATTCGTTCGAAGAAAACCACCGACCGTCTTTCCATTATTGCGGGCACTAAGGGCAAAGTCCTGCGCGATGGCACACAGATAGAAATACCGCTCAATGAACTGGTGCGCGATGACGTCATTGTGCTTGGACGCGGAGACCAGATTCCGGCCGACTCTGTGGTACTCAAAGGCACGTGCGCCGTTAATGAGAGCCTGCTCACTGGCGAAAGCAAGCTCATAAAAAAGGAGGCTGGAAGCAACCTTATGAGTGGCTCTTTTGTCAATTCGGGCAAGATTCTGGCGCGTGTTATACATGTAGGTGCCGAAAATTACGCTGCAAAAATTTCTGCCGAAGCTAAAGAGCATAAAGAAGTAAATTCCGAGATCATGAACACGCTTAACGGCATCATCAAGTTTGTGAGCTGCATTATTTTCCCGCTGGGCGCTCTTCTGTTTGTACGCGAGTATTTCCTTTCTGGTACCGAATTTAACAGCACTATTCTTTCAACTGTTTCGGCCTTGGTTGGCATGATTCCTGAAGGTTTGATTCTTCTAACGTCAACCGTGCTTGCTGTTGCGGTTGTTCGCTTGGCGAAGAGTAAGGTGCTGGTTCAGCAACTGTTCTGCATTGAAACACTGGCGCGCGTTGATACGTTGTGCTTAGACAAAACCGGAACGATTACCACCGGAGAGATGGAAGTTGCCTGGCTTTGTGAGACAGATCAGGGGGCTGAGGTTGCCGGCGATGCTGGCAAGCGTGAAGAGCAAAGCGAATCGGGCACGGACACTAACGATACTGACGCGAGCGGGCGCGAAGAACAAGGCGAACTTCACCAAGCGCTTGCTTCTCTTGTTGTGGCAGATGAAGACCCCAACGAAACAGCCCAGGCTATCCTTACCTACTTCAATCTTTCTGCGCGCAACGCCTCCTCTCAGAACGAAAATTCGCAAGCTGAGGCTTTAAGCAACACCACTTCCGCCACCTCGGAAGCTACCAACGTCACTGTTTCAGACGATGTTGCTGTTAGCGCAAGCGCCTCAAACACCAATCACTCTTCTGCAGACGCCTCAACCGCAAACGCCACTTCTCCAACCAGCCCTTCGGAAGATGCGGGTGCTACACCTCCAAGTAGCTCTACCGCAAACACCTCAACAACCCCCGCCCTGCTTGAATGCGTACGCTCCATCCCCTTCAGCAGTGACAAAAAATGGTCGGGCGCCGTGCTTTCCAACGGCAAATCCTACGTCATGGGCGCAGCGCAGTTCATCATGGACGAGCGCTACCAAACCATCCAAGCGCAAGCCGACGAGCTTTCCGCTGAAGCGCGCTTGCTCCTTGTTGCGCGCGTTGACGGCTTTGACGAAGACGGAAACATTATCGGAGGCCCTGAACCTCTTGGCTTTGTAGGCATTCGCGACCAAATTCGCTCAACTGCCAAGCAAACCATTGAATTCTTCAAGGAACAGGGCGTTCATGTCATCGTGATTTCAGGCGACGACCCTCACACCGTGTCCGGCATTGCCGAAAAGGTTGGCGTTGAAGGCGCCGAAAACTACGTTGACGCAACCACCTTGAAAACACAGGGAGACATTGAAGGCGCCATCGACAAATACAGTGTTTTTGGTCGCGTAAAGCCCGAACAAAAGAAAGCCTTCGTTTTGGCGCTTCAAAAAGAAGGTCATACCGTTGCCATGACCGGCGACGGCGTCAACGACACACTTGCCCTTAAAGCTTCCGACTGCAGTATTGCTATGGCGTCAGGCTCAGACGCAGCGCGCAACGTTGCTCAACTGGTGCTGGTAAATAACGATTTCGCCAGCATGCCTAAGGTAGTAGCCGAAGGCAGGCGCTCCATCAACAACCTTCAGCGTTCGGCTTCACTATTCTTGGTTAAAACGCTTCTTTGCATTGTCTGCGCCATTCTGTTCATCTTCGTTCCGTGGCAATATCCGTTCCAGCCAATACAAATGACCCTCATCAGTATGTTTACCATTGGTCTTCCGTCATTTGTCTTGGCGTTGGAACCAAACCACGACCGAATCAAGGGGCGCTTCTTAGAAAATGTCATTGTGCGAAGTATCCCCGGTGCGCTCTGTTCAATACTGTGCATTATCTGCGCAAACGCCGTTGGTTATGGGTTTGATCTGTCCTATGCACAAGTATCTACCATGTGCGTTTTACTGGTTTCTTGGATAGGCATAAATTTGGTCGCGCGCATTTCTATTCCCTTTACGCCCATCAGAACTGTTCTTTTGATTGTGGTAATAGCAGGAAGTGCTGGCGGGCATTTCTTATTCCCAGGACTTTTCAGTCTTACGGCCTATACGCCTGAAATGATTGCAATAGTTACTTGCACAGGAGCAGTCTTTGCCGTTGTCTTCCATATTCTGTACAAGAAACTTGATGCGTGGCATTCCGCGCGCCAAGCGAAGCTTGTTTAGCAAACATGTAAAGATAGTTACACCGTGTAAATTATTGAAAAAACTATACCTTTTAGCTTTGATTCCTATGGATAAAACTGTGTCAAGAGTTTAAACTCGAAGTTGAAACATTTTTGAAACAGTTATTGCACCGCTACGCAGGAGAGAGGAGGCAGGCACGTATGATTGAATGGTCGCTCCTTTGCGAATATTTAGCTTTAATAGTATTCATCATAATTTGCACTGCATTCTTCCAACGTGGTGCTCCTAAGACACGTAAGCGCAAGACGTTTTCACGATGCCTTCTTGTTTCTATTTCTTCCATCGTGGTAAATGTCATGACATTCTACGCTCTTAAACACTTCTATGCGTTGCCTCTCTGGGTTCATTATGCCCTTAATTCGGCATACTTCTTATTAAGTGTTTTCATGACGCTTCTTATTACCTATTACCTTGAATGCCGTATTCATGACTACTTTTACAACAAACGAGGCTTAAAAATTGCTTCGTTCTTCTTGCTTGTTCTTGCGGCAATTTTTATCCTTCTTATCTTCGTTAACGTCAAAACGGGATGTTTGTTCAGCTTTGAAGGAAGCGAATACGTACGAGGTCCACTGAACAGTTCCGGATATTGGTCTTTGGGTCTATGCGTGGTTATGCTTGTTGTTTCGTGCATCATTCACCGCAAAAGTATTAGCAAGACACTTAAGCGCATTATGATTATTTCGCCTATATTGGCGCTCTTGCTTGCGCTTTTCCAGGTGCTCTATCCTGATCAGCTCTTGAACGGAATGATTGCTGCGGTTATCTGCTTAACCATCTATCTCAACTTCCAAAGCGTTTCAGTAGAAAGTGATTCTCTTACCGGTCTAGGAAACCGCTTGAAGTGCACCAACGAATTAACACTCAGAATAAATGGTGAGCAAAAGTATCAGATCATCCTAGTTGCGCTTCGCAAGTTTACGCAGATAAACCATATCTACGGGCACCTTTGCGGTGATTCACTTTTATTCCACGTTGCCAAAAAGCTTGAATCGCTGTTCCCGGAAGCACGCGTATTTCGCTTTAACAGCGTTGAATTTTTATTGCTGATGCCCGCTTGCGCATCGTTTGTAAATGATTTGCGCGTAGACAAAGTCTACGAAGCCATGAATCAGTCATGGCCTATTGGCGAAGAGCAAACGAAGGTTTCTTTTTGCATCGTAAGCTTAAGCGATAAAACTACCCGCTATTCAACCGAAGGCGTTATTGAGCGTCTTGACTACACGGTTGAGCTGGCCAAAAGAAAAAACAAAGAGATTATCTACTTTGATTCTGATGTAAGCGAACAGTTTGAACACGAACAAGCACTTGAGCTTTATATGAAGGAAGCCCTTAACATGAGCGCCTTTGAAGTGTGGTATCAACCCATCTACTATGCAAGCTCAGGCAAATTTGATTCCTGTGAGGCGCTTGTTCGCATGCGCGGGGCAGACGGAAAATTTGTTTCGCCTGATGAATTCATTCCTATTGCTGAAGAAAACGGCATGATAGATGACATCACTAACATTGTTATAGAGCAGTCCTGCAAGCTTCTTTCCAGCAAGAATGAATTTGCTCCTAAATCAATCTCAATCAATCTCACTATTCGTCAGCTTTTGCAGGCAGATCTTGTTGAGCGCCTGTCAAACCTTATCAAGGAATACAACCTTGAACCCAATAGCCTAAAGATTGAAATTACTGAACGCACTATTTCAGAAAACGAAGAGACTGTTATTGAAGTAATGCATTCAATTTATGACCTTGGCATACCTTTCCTTTTGGACGATTTTGGCACCGGCTATTCCAACTTTGCTACCATGCTTGAGCTTCCTTTCGAATGCGTGAAGATTGACCGGAGCTTGGTTAAAGGGTTGCCCAGAAGAAGGAATAAGAACCTCCTTCAAAATACCCTCAACCCGCTTTTCCATAGAATGGAGCGCGCAGTTTTGGTTGAAGGCATTGAGACAAAAGAACAGCTTGATGCAGCACTTGAAACAGGCGTTGACCGCGTTCAAGGATTCTACTTTGCAAAGCCCATGCCTACCGATGAGCTTATTGAGTGGTACAAAGCTAACAATCCGTGGGATAAAGGGTCCGAAAAGCCTGAAACCAAAACATCCAAAAAGCCCGTTAGCCCCATGAGCAATGGCAAACCTACTAAAGTTGTTAATGCTAAAAAGGCTGAAGCTAAGGCAACGGAGAAGGTAGCTGAGGCCGTAGCAATCCCGTAGCTTATTAGTGTAGGTTGTGGCTTCGTTAATTCGTTTCCTTACTATGCTGGAATATCGGTACCTTCCTTACGCTTTTTGCGATAGAGATAAATGCCATAAATCAGAGGCAATATATATATTGCTATGGTGCTAATCAAAGAAAGAACGCCTTCATTTGAAACAGGCGTGTGGTCTACAAAGATAGACGCCGTATTAAGAACGGTTCCATCTTGGGTAAGGAAGATGCTCAAGAATGCATTGTTTGCCCAGTGCACTGCCAAACCCGGAAGAAGGTTTCCGTAGAGCAAACCCATGAAGTACATGAAGAACCCTGAAGAAAAATAAGACAGCGCCATAGCTATGGTGCTGATCGTATCTGTTTGCGCAGCCATTTCTGGATTTAAGAAATGCCCACACATAAACAGAGCCGATGAAATAACGCCAAAAAGCACGCTTTTTACGGTAATGGTAATCTTGTCACCGCAGGCCCATCTCATAAATACGCCTCGGCAGAGGAACTCTTCATAAGAGGTCTGCATCCAAATAAACATGAGACAAATAACAACATTAACAAAAACAGGAAGGAAGCCCAGAGGGTTAAGCTCAATCTTTCCCTCACTAATATTGGAAAGTGTGGTAATGAGGATACCAATAACCAGGGCAAGGGCAAATATTCCAGCGTGTTTAATATTGAACTTATTACCAGAGCCAAAGCAAAAATCTCTGAGCGATGTCTTAATAATGACGCGGAGCATAAGCCAAACAAGCAAAAAACCTAAGGCAAAAGTAGCGAAGGTAACAAGCGTTGCAGGCAACCAGTTAAACTCCTCAGGAACATTATTAAAGAATAAAATTCTCACTGCTAAAGGGATAAGATTGAGAAATTGTGTACCAATGTATCCAATAACAAAAACGGCAACCCAACGGATACCTGATGCCTTATTGGGTTCATGTTCAGGCTTTTGAGGAGCCGGGGGCGCAGGCGTAGCGGAAGGCGCGGGAACATTGGCAGGCGGGACAGGAGCAGGCGCATTATTCACTGCATTTGTCTCATTAGCCACGGTATTGTTTTGCATATTGAAAACCTTTCTTTTTTGCAAAATCAAACAAAGCGTTATTTTTTGTTTATATGCACGAACAGCTTGGGATTATAGCACCGCAAATAGAACCACTTGGGTTTTTTTAATTTTATTCAAGAAACAATGGTTTTCCTGCTCAAAGCAGGCACGATTTGATGGCAGAGCTTGGCGGAGCCCCTTCGCAACAAAAAAGTGTTCCCCCTTGCAACAAGGAGGAACACCTAAAGATATAAACAGCAACAAAGCGATAGAAATTATACCTTAAAAGGGAGTTCGCAACGGAAAGATTTACATCATTCCCATTCCGCCACCCATGCCACCGGCAGCACCTGCGAGAGCAGAAAGGTCTGGGCCTTCTGCAGGGATCTCATTGATGGTTGCCTCGGTGATCAAGATCAATGCAGCAACTGAAGCAGCAGACTGCAATGCGGTACGGGTAACCTTTACTGGATCATTTACGCCCATCTCAATCATGTTGCCCTGAGAACCATCAGCAAAGTTGATGCCTTCGCCCTTAGGCAAGCTCTTTGCTTTCTCTACTACAACAGAACCTTCGTAGCCTGCATTAGCAGCAATAGCGCGCATTGGAGCTTCAAGTGCCTTGCGGATGATATCAACGCCAACCTGCTCGTCTTTGTCAGTTACCTGCAAGTTATCAAGAGCAGCAATTGCATTGATTAATGCAACGCCACCACCAGCAACGATGCCTTCTTCAACAGCGGCGCGGGTTGCCTGGAGTGCGTCTTCAATACGGCTCTTCTTTTCCTTGAGCTCAGACTCAGTTGCAGCGCCAACCTTGAGAACAGCAACGCCACCAGAAAGCTTAGCTAGGCGCTCTTGCATTTTCTCACGGTCAAATTCGCTATCAAGATGCTCAAGTTCAGAACGCATCTGAGCAATACGAGCGTCAACAGCGGCTTTATCCCCTGCGCCGTCGATGATAACGGTAGCATCCTTGGAAACCTTGATGGTCTTTGCAGTACCCAAGTCATTGATGGAAACATCTGCCAAAGTCATGCCGAAGTCTTTAGAAACAACTTTGCCGTTGGTAACAACTGCAATGTCTTCCAAAATGCGAGCACGACGATCACCAAAGCCAGGAGCCTTGATTGCAACAACGTTCAAGGTGCCACGGAGCTTGTTCAAAAGCAAGGTACCCAAAGCTTCACCCTCAACGTCTTCAGCAACGATCAAGAGTGGACGACCTGCCTTCATGATCTGTTCCAACAAAGGAACCAAATCCTGAATTGAGGAAACTTTAAGGTCAGTCAAGAGAACGTATGGGTCGTTCAAAACTGCTTCCATGCGCTCGCTGTCGGTTGCCATGTAAGGAGAAATGTAACCGCGGTCATACTGCATGCCCTGAACAACATCGATGTCAATGCCGAAGGTCTGGCTTTCCTCAACAGAAATAGCGCCGTCTTTGCCAACAACGTCCATTGCTTCTGCAATCTTTTCGCCAATTACAGCATCTCCAGCAGAAATGGTGCCAACGTTTGCAATCTGCTCTTTGGTGGTAATTTCTTTAGCGTCGTTTTTAATAGCCTCAACAACTGCGTCAGTCGCCTTTTCAATACCACGACGAATGCCAAGCGCATCTGCACCAGCGGTAACGTTGCGGATACCTTCGCTTACAATGACGTCAGCAAGAAGGGTTGCGGTGGTGGTACCGTCACCAGCAACATCGTTGGTTTTTACGGCAGCTTCGCGAACAAGCTGAGCACCCATGTTCTCTACTGGGTTTTCAAGTTCAACCTCACGAGCAACGGTAACGCCGTCGTTGGTTACCAAAGGAGCACCATAAGAACGCTCAAGAGCAACGTAACGGCCCTTAGGTCCAAGGGTTACTTTGACAGCATCGGCAAGTTTCTTTACGCCTGCAGCCATTCCACTGCGAGCATCAGTTTCGAAAAGAATCTCTTTTGCCATGAATTTATCCTTTCATCTCTTAGTTTCTTAAATAAGTTACGGAAGTGTTTAGGGCTACTCAGTGAAAGCAGCGTAAATATCGTCTGCGCGAAGAATGAGAACTTTTTCGCCGTCAACGTCAACTTCGGTTCCGCCGTATTTACCATAAAGAACACGGTCACCAACCTGTACTGGCATAGGAAGATGCTTTCCTTCGTTGTTGACTTTGCCTTCTCCTACTGCAAGAACAACACCGGTCTGAGGCTTTTCTTTAGACTCAGCTGCAATGTACAAACCGCCTGCGGTGGTTTCCTGAGCCTCATCCTGCTTAACAACAATACGATCGCCAAGTGGCTTAAGATTCATAACGTACTTCCTTTCATAGGTTTACTTACGTCATACACAACGATTTCAGTGCGTTGCGTGTATTACCAATGTTTTTAGCACTCTCAATGCTTGAGTGCTAACAGTTGTTCATCTTAGCAACTTTCACGCATAATGCAACCAAATAAGTAGAAAATGTGAGTGATAGACACTTAGATGTTGATTTCTTGTCATATTCTGTGGCGAAAGCGAATTTTTGGGCGCGCTATTTTTGCTCGTTACGCTTCTTGCTTGCGTATTTTGCGACAAGCTGAATAAGATGAGCAGAATTGAAGGGCTTGGCAACAAAGTCATCCATGCCCGCTTCTCTGCAACGACGCTGATCATCGGCAAATGCGTTGGCGGTCATAGCAACAATAGGAACCGTTTTAGCGTCAGGGCGGTCAAGCGCTCTGATTGTTCTTGTTGCCTCATAGCCATCCATGCCCGGCATCATGATGTCCATAAGTACCACGTCAACTTCGGATGGTTCAGAAACGTCAAAGGCGGTGATGGCCTCTTCACCTGATTTGGCAACAATGACTTCAGCGCCCGCGTTTTCTAACAGGAATTGCGATATCTCAATATTAAGTTCGTTGTCTTCCACCAAAAGCACGATGACATCTTCCAAGGGCGCACTCGATGCGGTTGGCGTGGCCGAAGCACTGGAAGCAACGGGGCCGAACGAAGATGCCGGTGTAGCTGAAACGGTGGAGATTAAGGAGACAGACGACGAGGCCGGCGCAACTGAAGAGGCGGAGACAAACGAAGCGTCCACAGGGCTCGCGGTGCCCGAAGTATCCGAAGTCGGAGCGTCTGAACCAGCAGAGTCAACTCCACCGGCCGGAGCTTTCGAAGAAACAGATACGCTTGATAACTCCGAACCCTCAAAAGACTCGCTTGCCTGAGGAATATTCGCCTTGCTTACCTGGAACGGAAGCACAACCGTAAACGTTGTTCCTACACCCAGTTCGCTTTCAAATGTTATGGTTCCATCCATAGCATCCGCAAGCGATTTAGCAACAGACATGCCCAAACCGGTGCCACCTAAAGAACTTGCATGGGTTAACTGACCTTCACGAGCGAAGGGCTCAAAAAGATGTTCCTGGAATGTTTTGCTCATACCAACGCCGGTATCGGCAATGACAAACTCATAGGTTGCAATTTCATCAACGTAGGATTTCTCAATACAGGTAATTTCAACGGTGCCATGTTCTTTGTTGTATTTAACGGCATTGCTGAAAATATTTATAAGCAGACGCTTAAAATGCGTTGCGCTCATAAGGACGCAAGGGTGCTTAAAGTCCATGCTTCCGCGTATAAAGGTGACGTCATAAATCTCAGCTTGGCGCTCTACGAATTCGTAAATTTCGGCCATTACGGTATAGAGATTGTTCGGCTGAATATCGAGCGTTACTTCGCCATTTTCAAGCTTGCTCATATCAAGAACTTCGTTCACCAAATCCAGCAACAAATTAGACGCGCCCAAAATTTTGCGACGACACTCTTCTTGCTTTGTCGGATCATCTTTGCACTGTTCTGCAATTTCTATGAGACCACGGATGCCATTGATAGGAGTGCGCACATCATGGCTCATCCTGCGCAAAAATTCCGTCTTTGCCGTATTGGCCTGCTCTGCCTGATGAGCAGTTTTGGCCAGTTGCTCGTTATAAATGCGCTCGCGCTCCACGCGTTCCGCAAGATAAGCATCATTGGAATGGCGACGCATTGAAACCAAACCTATAAACAAGGCAATACATACAATTGCCGTAATGCCCATAGTCAACGCTGCTGAAGAAAGAAAGTACGTAATTGGTACATAGCCATAAATATAATTCGCCCGCGATTTAGTTACTATTCCTAAATAAGACTCCATGCCTTGTTGAATAAAAATAGCCTCATTTGTCTTGTCGGCTGCGTTAATTCTGCTAATTATTTCGTTGTTCTTGTTGGTGGCTTCGTTGCTTTCAGTCGTTAAAAGCGAAGGATCATTAGAAGCAATAACCGCTCCTTCGTTTTCAACAACAATAGTTCCTTCTTCAGTACTGGAATAACCCTGAAGAATGTTTTGGATGGTAAGGTTGTAACGATTCGCATATTCGGCAGGAGTACGATAGCAAGAAACCACTACCCCGGAAGTATCAAGCCTTCCCGCAGAAGCAATATCAACCGTTGACCCATCACCTAACGTCACCTGGATGAAGTACGTTTTTTTAGGATTGGAGGCAACATCTAAGAGCGTGTCATTTTTAAGCGTGGAAAGAAAGTCTTTCGAGCTTATGCCGTCAAGGCTACATTCGGAAAGAATAGCGCCTTCAGGAGAAAGAACTATCACGCCCGTGAGGCGAAGCTCCTCAGCATATTCCTTCAACTGGGCAGTTGAGATATCTCCGTTGTCATCTCTGATGTTGCGAGCAAGCTGGTTGGCATTTTCAATGGCACGCATTGAACTTTTGGTCGTACTTGCATAGTTATAAGTTTCGGCCATAATGCTCTGGTTATTGATATATTCCATGGTATATCGTGAGCGACTTAAAAGGTCACTCCGTGTTACCTGATACGAAATGATTCCAGAAGTAATCACTACCAAAACCGCAAGGATAACCGCGCCTATCCAAAACCGTTTTGAATTGTAATTTAATATGTCTCGGCGATGCTTATCGGTCATGAGCATCCACCCCAAGGTATTTACTTGGATCATCTAAGTAACGAGCCACAATTTTTTCAAGCGTGCCGTCTTTGTGCATTTCGCTCAATGCGTCATCAAGCTTTTCGGCAATTCCTGACGTATCATTCTTGGAAAACGCAATGCCAATATCTACATCAAGCAGACTTTCATCAAGAATACGAAAGGTGATGTTGTAGTCTTTTTCATATTGCAGGATGGTTTCTTCATGCGCCGCAATGGCGTCAACGTATCCTTTGCTCAATGCCGGATACAACAAGGCTTTGTCATCCACGCAATAGAGACTCTTTATTTCACCTGCGCTTTTATTAAGCCCATTGAGCAATACTGATTCGGGTTTCGTGGTTGCTTGAACGGCAACGGTTTTGCCTTCAAGGTCAGCCAGCGTGCGAATGGAACTATTAGGGTCAACGGCTACCACCTGCCTGCTTTGCATGTACGGGCCTGCCCATTTGTAGTTATCTTCACGGCCGGTCATGCTGTAACAACCTTGAATGCAGTCAATTTCGCCTTTTTGTAGTAGATTGTCTTTTTCACTCCAGCTTATGGTGACAAAGTTTGCTTCGTAGCCAATTCGACGAAATGCTTCTTTTGAGATTTCTACATCAATGCCGGCATACTGGCCGTTTTCATCAAGATAGTTGTAAGGCGGAAAAACGTCTGAGCCAATAGTGATGGGTTTAAGATTGTTGCTACTCTCAGAAGAATTGGTTGATGAACAAGCACAAAGAGAAAGCGTGGTAGCAAGCGCAAGGATGGTGACAAGAACAACAACAAAGACCTTTCGAAAGCTTGCAAAGGTTTTCACGCTTGTTCACATCCCTGCTAATTGAGTGGCTTTTTAAGTGGTAGGTGGATTTTATCCGTGACTGATTTGTCATTCTAGCAGAACAGAGCGCTTTTATAGACGCCGTGGCGCAGTAATTTGTTTTTGTTTTGTTGTAGTTCACTTTTTTAGTGACGCACAAAAACGGAGCGCAAAGCAAAGCGCTGACAGCGAAAGGTGTTCGTGCTTAAGTTCGCTTTTTTTGTTAGCACATAAAAACAGGGTTCGAAGCCCGAAACCCAAAGCCCGAAGCTCATGGAGATTGTTCTTGAACGCGCCTGCCCATAAAGGTCGTTTTGAACGCGCTTTTATTGGCGCACAAAAACAGCGAGCCTGAAAAGCCCGCTGTCAAATGTTTAATAGTATTAGGATTGAACCAAATTGAGCCAAGTAAGCTTACAAGCCCAAAGCCTTCTTTAAAGAAGAAACGCGACGGCGCGAAACAGGAATTTTGTCTTCGCAAGAATCAAGTGTAAGCAACAAAGTGCCACCTGATTGAGGCTCGACTTCTTTAACCAATGCAAGGTTAACCAAATATCCACGATGAACACGGAAGAAGCCATGACCATCGAGTACTTTTTCAAGCTGAGCCAAGCTTACCGTAGAGAAGTAACGGTCAGTGTCAGTTTGGAGATACGCATAGTCATCACGAGCCATGACGTAACGAATCTGATCAATGTTGATCAGGATTTTCTTGCCACCTTTTTCAACCGGAATGCGCTCTGCCTTTTGTGCCTTAGCATGCAAAACCACGTGTTCACGCACGCGAGCAAGAGCCTGAGCAAGACGCTCAGTTTCTACTGGTTTAACAAGGTAATCAATAGCATTAACCTTGAATGCATCAAGGGCGAATTCACTATAAGCAGTAACAAAAACAACAGCAGGTGGATACTTCAAATGCTGGAGCGCATCTGCCAACTGCAAGCCAGTAGCTTCTGGCATATTGATGTCAAGAAACATAACATCGCAAGGATATTCTTTAAGCTTCTCAATAGCTTCGCGAACACTTGCAGCCTCAGAAACAACTTCGGTCTGATTAAGTTCACTTAGAAGAAAGCGTAGCTCGGAACGTGCAGGAGCTTCGTCATCAACAATAATCGCTTTTAGCAACACAGCCACCTACCTTAAATTTCCGTTGCTAACAACCCTTCAAAATGGTACCGCTTTAGTAATATCTTAAAGCGCCCATATATTATAAAGCAGTTTAATACAGATAGTTATAATTTGTTGATATTAAAATGGGTTCAAATTAAAAAAGAAATGATAGGTTTTACGGCAATATATCCTACAAATTTATGCTTAAAGTTTATACGTGAGGCGAAGTGGTGAGCGCTTTGTTTATGCACGCCCGCTTGGTTGTGAAACCACCCTTAAACTTATACTTGAAGCGAAGCCGTGACCGCTTTGTTTGTGGTTACCTGCTTAGCAAACGCTCTGGATGTTTAGTAGACACCCTGATATCTAATAACACCCTGGCTTATGCTTGAAGCGATGCGCAATCCTTCAAGAAAAGCGTGACCTGCGTTCCTTTGCCTAATTCGCTTTTTATATCCATGTAAGAATCCGTGCCGTAGTAACCGCGTAATCGGTCGTTGATGTTTTTAACGGCAATACCCAACCCGGTTTGCGAATCAGGATTCATGATGTTATCAAGCGATTCTTTATCCATGCCAATTCCGTCGTCGCTCACATAAAGATAGGCATCGCTCCCTACAATCTTGCCCGCAATATAAATGGTGAGCTTACCTTCTGCCGGCATGGCATGCTTAACTGAGTTTTCAACCAATGGTTGAATCATGAACGCAGGTACCATCAAGGCGCGAACGTCATCGTTGACTTCCGTTTCAATGGAAAGCCTGTCTTCGCCAAAACGAGCCTGCTCAAGAGAAAGATAGCGAACGGTTTGCTCAACTTCACGCGCAAGGCTGATCAAGTCTGAACTGTTTTCAAGCGTCTGGCGATAAAAGACCGCGAATTCGCGCAACATAATGCGCGCTTTTTCGGGATCCGTCCTGACAAGGGAGGCCATGGTATTGATGATGTTGAACAAGAAGTGTGGATTGATCTGGCTTTGAAGCGCTTTGAGTTCCATGCTGGTTGCAAGCTTCTTTTGGTCTTCCAGCTCCATCGCAGCAATCTGGGTAGAAATAAGCTGTGCAAAACCTTCTGCAATAGAAACCTGCGTTTCTGTAATGCGCGAAGGATAGGGATAGTAAAACTTCAGCGTGCCTTGAACTTCGTCACTGATGCGAAGCGGAACGATGATAGCCGCACGAATACCCTTCACTGGCCGAGGCAAGCCAACTTCGTCTTGAGTTTTGAGCACGCGTGTTACGCCATGTTCAACCACTTCGCGCGTGGCAAGGGTTCTAATTTTGCCACCGGTGGCGCCAAGCAAATCTTCGCCCGCACCGTGGTAGCCCATGACAATTTCTCGGTTGGTGATGGCCACAGCTGAAGCATCGCTTGCAGAATACAAGACCTCACAAACACGCTGAGCGCTGGCGTTGTCAAAGCCACCCTGCATGGCCTGCAGAGTTGCACTTGCCAAGTTGAGCACCGACATTGACTGACGCGCACGAATGCGGTCAGGGTCAAGCATCAACGCAACCGTAATGATAATGAAGAGTGTAAACAAACAGCCCGAGACGCTGATAACAAGAAAGCTCTTATCTGGGCCAAACATACCCCAGCCCAGAACACATCCTGAGATCAGGGCAAGACAGAGGCAAATAATTTCAATTGCTACGAAAAAATTGTGACGCGCAAACTTCATATGGTAAAAAACTCCTGCAGGCTGACTTTCGAAGGTAGCATTTTCAAAGGTGCTGTTTTCGAAGGCGCCATTTTTCGAATGTATATTTGCCTCTATTGTAGGCTATTTATTCTATGCATGGCTTGTTATTAACAGAAACAAATGAGTAGCAGTTTTTTGTTGAGTCCAAGGAGCTTCGCGCTTTGCTATCAAGAAGGGCATGAACGCAGATGAGCGACTTGGGACAGCCATGTGCAAAAGTACGCACGAGCGCGCAAAATGCGCCCAATTTTGCTGAAATGGATAAGGAGTTTTGCACTTTTCGAACGGTGCCAAAAAAACAGACGCGCTTGGCTAGATCCATCTATCCTATAAGGGTGGGAGCAAATTCGTTGATAACCAAAAATACGGCTGCCACCATCAAGAAGAAGCCAAAGACGAAGCGCAATTTTCTCTCAGAAATATAACGAATGAGCGTAGCACCTATTAGGGCTCCGGGAATGCTTCCCACTATCATGGCAATGCCTGCCAGGTAATCAATGTTTCCTAACAGAGCCTGCTCTATGGCACCCGGAATAGCAAGGATAGTTACCGCAATAAGCGAAGTACCCGAGGCATATTTCATACTTATCCCCAAAACGGAAACAAACAGGGGCACCATAATAAAACCGCCACCAACGCCAACATAGCCTGAGGCAAATCCGGCAAAAAGGCCAATCAGAAAGCCTTTGGCTAGATCTTTGACACCAAGAGTTGGCCTATCGTCTTCGCTTTCGCTGCGCTGATAGGTTTCTATGACCGATTCCGATAAGAGAGGCGCCGATTCTTCTGCGGTTGATGTGACTTTGCCTACTAGCGCACCTACCCCGGCACCCGCGTCCGCGCTTGCTCCAGCGTCCGCACCCGCACTTGCAGTAGACTCGGTATGCTTTCGTTTGAAAAACGTCCATTGGTTGCCAAAAGATTTTCGATCGTTCAGCGTCCGCTGTTCGCCAGCCTGACTACCACCCGTACTGCCAGCCCTCTGCCGTCTTTCAGCTTTGGCTTTTTCTATCATGCTTCGAAGCGATACATCGCGCTCTTTTGGCATCTTGATTGCTTTTTTGAGCATAGTGAACGAAGAGTACGCAATAATAAGCGCGGCCGCCAGCATGATAAGCCACGCGGGAGATATACTGGCGCAAAATACACCAAGCGCCGACGTGCACGCGCCCGCGATTCCCGTTGCCACACCTAAGCGCGGAATACCTGTTTTATTCTTGAGATGGGTAACGCACCCCGAAAGTGACGTGGGAATAATAGCAAAAAGCGAAGTTGCCGTGGCACCAATGGCGGGCATGCCAAAACCCAAGCGAAAAAGCGGAACCATCAATGTTCCGCCTCCGATTCCTAACAGCCCCGAGAGGATTCCAACTCCTACTCCGCAAACAGCTGCAATAATGAATGATTCCACGCGCTATGCCCCTGTGCCTTCTACGCCTTCTACTGAAGATCCTCAATATCAAGCTGAATCTGACTGGTAAGACCAGGATCAAAGTTTGCCATAGGAGATTCAACCGTAGAAATAACCACTTCTTCGCCTGCTTGACGAGCAAGCGCAGCCTGAGCTAAAGCCGTTTGCAAAATTTGGTCATTTTCTGTCTTGAGCATGATTTCGCCCCATTTGAACTGGAACTCAAAATAATTCATGCAATGAGCTTGAGCATATTCGAATGCCTCGCCCGTTGCCGCCTTAGCAGCTGCGCGGTAAGCACCTTTATCAGGACGAACAAGAGAGCGCAAAAATGCCGTGCGCTTAATGCGCTTTTCTAGCCCCGGCTCCAAGAAAGGCCCCGGATAGGGCTCAAGCGAAGAAGGCTTTATTTGAAGCAAGTCAATTTGAGCATGACTGAATTCAACCTTGTGATATTCGTAGAGCCAACGGAAGATATCGCGACGGAACCGATGACCTTCATGGCGTTCTTGCGGAGGAAGATGAACCAAAGACCACTGGTTGTCGAACCAGATGTCAGAACCATACATACGTAAATTGAGCAGGTAGTCCAAGTCTTCACCACGGAGAATCCACGGGTCAAAACTCAAACGACGATATGCTTCTCTGTGTAGAGCCAAGCATCCACCACAAACATGATTAGAACGAGAAAGCCTCGGTCCTGCCATCGCTTTAGAAATCCAGTTATTAAAGGCTCTGCCCTGCTGCCAAAAATGGTTGTACCACTTGCTTTGACTGAGCGAAAGATACGTGCCTTTGCTATTAAAGTAGAAGCCCGATTTAGCCAAAATAGGAATACCCTTGCGCGTTAATTTGCCAAGGCCATACATTGCCTTGGCAAGAAATTCAGCGTCTTCCACCACTTCATCGTCATCAATGAATACCACAGCATCAAAGCCCAAAATGTTAGCAATGACAAGGCCAAGGTTGCGAATTGCGGCATAACCCGTAAGACCAATTTGGTCTGCGATGTTGCCAAATCCAAGCTGTTCAAGACGTTGCTGGATAATGGCCTCTTCTGCATCAGCAATAACAAGCGTATGCATTTGAGGAAACTTATCTGCTATTGCCTGTACCTTGGTAGCTGCTTGATCGTTTACGCCACCTTCTGAAGAAACCGTGATAATAACTTGGCCAAGCCCCGAAATTCTTTGAAGCGAATCAAGACAACGCTCAAGAGAGCCTGCCGAATTAAGAGGAGTTGGGTGGTCATATATTTCACTTGCTTCGCCCCTACGTTTCCTGCTTGGAGGGCAATGAAACGTTGGGATAATAATTGCTGGATTCATTTTATAAATGCCTCCTTGTGGGTAAGCCTTATGCAAACGGGCGCATAAGCGTTTACGCACAACTCTACCTGCTTATGAGAATTCTTTTTTCAAATTCATTGTAACGTATAGAAAAACACTACCACGCACATATGCGAAGCGCCATCTAAGTTTCATTAAACGGTTGAAGGACTTTAGCCCCTTCGTCTTCAGCGGGTTGCGGGAAGCGAAGGGTCTTCGCCTTGAATTGATCCGGGTGGCTTCGCTCAATTAGCCCCTTCG
>CAVABR010000012.1:0-26489 GCA_963586955.1 bacterium | reverse complement strand
CCTTCCATCTGATCACCATCTTGGTTTGCTTTGCTTCTGTGATCGTCATGACACTGGCCATTCAGAAAAGTAGGAAAAACCAGATAATAACGTTTCTCATTGCCATCTTGGTAAGCGCTGGCTTGATTGCGCTTGTTCTAGCTAACGGACGCACAATCTTCTTTGGGGCATAAAAGAGCCTTTATGGTGCTGCCATAAAGCCTTACAACAAGATGATGGCACCAAACAATGCTTGGCGCCATCATATAAACTTGCACTTTTAAAAAATGCGCTTTATTGCCACAGTCTATATCTTACTAAATAGTCAACGTAACAACGCGATTTTCATCCTCGTAGAAGCGAATACGCATAGTGCGCTTCATCACATTAGTACGAACACTTAACGTAGTCTCCCAAATGGAATTCAAATCCTGTTTCTCTTGACGGGTCATCTTTTTTTGTCGGGCGCATTCAGCTTGCTGAGACGCAATAAGCTGTGCTTGATTGGCAGGATCAATAACTTTTTCGTAAACTACTCCGTCTTTTTCGTCATAGTATTCATGACGCCAATCGAAGGGACACGTCTCTGGATCTTCGTACTGCCTAGAATAGCGAACCAAGTCAATAAGATCCTGCATTCCCTGCTCATCCTTAGCCTTAAAGTGATTAGCCATGAGCGTATAGTAACGACCCAAACCGGTGCGATACAACTGGTCTTTGGCCAGTTCGGGAGTAACATACATATTAGTATGAACTGGTTGATACTTGTTGAAATATACCTTGTCACCTGCAATTTCCAATACGCCATAATTACCAGTAGCATCAGCTACGATATAAGCAAATCCCCATGCAATGCCAGGGGCTGAAAGCGAATAGAAATCAATCTCTTTCAGAAGCTCAAGTACGTCATCAACGGTTGCACAACGCTCTGCGGCATAACGCAAAAATGCGATAGAGCTTACACGCTCGCCACCGGGGTTTAAGCCATTATTCTTGTAGCGAGGAACTCCATCATGATGTTCTTCTGTACGCATATCAGCTTGAATATAGAAGCCTTTTTCGTTCAAGATATCACAGCTGAAAAATGGAATGATCTTAGCAAATTCCTCTGAAACGCCTTCCTCAACAGCCTCTTTCCAATCAGGACCAAACCAAGGCACATAGCTCACGCCAACGGTTTTGTAAAAACCAGGAACCTCAGTTTTGATGATATAGGCGCTTTTGTTTGAAATATTAAAGTCAAGATTGCGCGCTACGATAGTTTCCCCGTCAATGCTTTTTACGGTAGCACTACAACCACCTTGCAAATTTTTGAACTCATGTTCATAAAGATAGGCCTGACCTTCATAATCAAGTTCTTTATAAAGTGGTAGTTCACATACGTAATCATAAACGGGTTTTACAGAAATGTTTGTTTCGGCCATAATTGCCCCTTTCCCTCAACTCTTTTCAATATTGTACTTCATCTACCGGACAAAATGATGATCAAACCCTAAGTTGATCTTGGCGCTCCGCCTCCTCGCCATTTCGGCTCCATGCCATTTCGGCTACGCACCATTTCGGCCATACGCCATCTCGCCACGCGCCATTTCACCTCTCCCTTACTATTTCGCATCGCGCCATTTTCACCACGTACTACTTTCATCTCACACCATTTCCGCTCCGCGCCGGTCGCCCCCTCCGCCCCGCGTTGTAACTCTTAAACCCGGCAAAACACTTTAGGGATCGCATTCCTTCTTTCGCTTGACCCAAATGAAATACAAAAGCGGAGGCACGAAAACAATAGCTGACAATATAAAAGGATTTGAAACTGTCGATAAAATAGTTGGCGAAACAGTGTCCCCCACTTTGCCGAGAGCATTGTAAACAACAAGCCGGTCTGACTCAGGAATTGACGCAAGCTCAGGCAAATCTCTAAAGACCTTTCTGACAGCATAAATACCAGACCCATCAAGAAAACCTGATAGCACTACGGCAATAAATATGCCAATCAAAGAACCGCTCAAGAAATAAATCAGTAAAACGGGGACACAGAGCAATCGATAAATAATTGCATGATCAAACGGTTTGAAACGCTTGTCCACCATGATGTATAAAGGCGTCGAATAAATTTGAATAACATTGAGAACTACCTTGATGAACGAAAGCATGATTGCGCTATATCCAAGCGCTGCAATATCAAGAGGAAGCTTGTACTCAATAAGCATGTACGGAATTGAGCCCGTAATAACAACACATAGAAGAAACTTTCGTGCGTTTTTACATTTCAAGACTTTTTTAAAGCTGGCAAAACCTTTTTCTATATCTAACTGACTGTCCTTAGGTAGCACAAATGAAGATGATTTTAATTTAAGAGCATAAAAAATCACTGCTAAGAAAACTACGCCCACAGAAACTTGAACGAACGCATAGCTTGCTATGGCGCTGACAACACCACCGGATATAGTGCCTACCACTTCTCCAATGGATTTACCACTATCAAGTTCCATGTAGCATTCATCTTTTCTATCCTCATCATCAATAAGAGTTGTATAGAAATCGCCCGTCAATCTTATTGTTGCAATAGCGGTAGTGGCAATCATTAAGCCAATAATAAAAATAACAGGGCTGTCAGAAATGCCACACAAGACAGACCCAATCAAGCCCATAAGAGATATGGCAATGATATATATCTTTACACTGCCAAATTTTTTAAAAATTGCAGATGCAAAAAGCGAACCCGCAATTGTAACGATAGTAGTAGCGGTAAAAATAGCGCTAATTATTAATGCAGTATCTTCTGTCCAATTACGCAATACAATTTCTTGAATGCGCAAAACATTAACAATGCCAAAGCCTGCCGTAGCAACACCAATTACCGCAAGAAGGCTTTTTATCCTGTTGTCATCTTTAGTCAATAAAGAAGGTGGTTTCTTGCTTTTTTTCTTCGATGTGCCCGCCTTGACGCCCGTCTTAGCGCACGCCTGAGCGCCCATCTTGGCATCCATCTTAGATACTTCGGGTACTTCAGTTGCCTCAGCACCTTCGCTTTGTTTACCAGGAAGTGACACTTTGTCTTGCTTATATAAAGTGGCTGATTCATTTTGTTCTTCCCTTTGTGTGCGACGCACTTTGTAAAACTCATAAACAAGAACAAACGCCAGCAGAAACATAAGCCCAGCCTGAAGATAAAAATCAAGCTTTTCATTATCTATGGCTTCATAGTCTGGAATTATCTCTATGTTGTTAGCAATATCAAAAGCGGTAGAGTTTGAATTATCCCCTGTCAAAGAATCAGCATTATTGAGCTTAATATCTTCAATTGAAATAGTGGACTCATGCAACCGGTCAAAAAGGGTCTCCAAGTATGCAGGATCCAGATTCTTTTGGCTGTATTCACCGTTGTAGGCGTAATCAACATCACTTATCAATGTTACTGCCTCTGAATCAACAAAGGTATCAAATTGATTCAACTCTGTCTCTGCTGCCTGAGTAGCAAAAGAGACGATAAAGCAAAACATTATGACTGCACCCGCTATCGTGTTAAGCTTTTTCAGCTTAAGGGGGTTCAGCCTCAAAATAGCCAAAATAAGAATAACCACGCCCAGCCATATCAATGACCGTATTGCAAAGATGGCAGATGCCTCCATGAATTGCTGATAAACAGGAAGAACGTCAACTTTAACTAAAACCTTGTAATGATCAAGATCAGCAGTACGACAGGAATACTTACCAAAGAAGATAAAAAGGTCATTGTTCTGAGCAGTAAGCTCATCGACTATCTGTTGATCTACCTTTGATGAGGTTGAAATAATGGTCGAATCTTCTCTATCTAAAATATAGATTTGTTTTTTGAGCGGAGAAGATTCGTCGTTTTCCAAACGACTAATTGTTTCTTTAATAGCATCATTGTTGTTTTTGTTATACGACTGGTCAAAATATTCCAAATAAGCAGTTGTCTCCATGGTCTGCAGAGACAAAACAAAATTCATGGTTTGGGTAAACAAGTTAAGGGCAGCAAGCGCAAAGATAAATACCGCAACCAAAACAAACACTTTTACTTCTCTTAAAAAGCCGGCTCGGTCGAACTTGGTCTTCGTCTCCATATGCGCATACCCTCCCCTCTAATTCCCTCTTAAAAGATAGGAAAGCGCAGACTATCTAGTTTTATGGAGAGGAAAAAGAATACCAATAGAGGTATGCATAAGAACTATCCTCCCCACCTAGTTTCTTTGCTTATCTAAGTATTTTAATCGATTGAGAAGAGCAAGAAACTATCAAATCACACAAAATAAGGGTGCTTCAAAATTATATTGACCACTCATGAACCAAAGATGCGCCCTTTAAAGGGCGCATCCGGTGCATCTTGCATGCAGAATTTTCATTTACGCAACCTTGGGCAAAGGTTGCATTTTGCTTTATCAAGCGTCTTGTTTTTTCTTGCGCTTGTCACTTATATAGTAGACAAACGGAGCAACAAAAACCACACCTGCAAGCAAGAACGGGTTATTAACGGTAGAAAGAATTGTTGGCGTAGCCGTATCTCCCACTTTACATACCGTCCTAAGTGCAACAAGTCTATCCGATTCAGGTACATCTTTATTAGCAGGCAAATCCCTAAATGTCTTAGTTATGGAGTAGCCACCAATTGCATCAAGGAATCTTAGTGCTACCACCGAAACAAATATTGCGAGCAAAGAGCCGTTGACTAAGTAGAACAGCAATACCCCAACGCCCAATGATCGATAAATTATCACGTGATCAAGTGGTTTCAAATGCCTGCTTACTACATGGAATAAAGGTACCGAATAGACGTTAACAACGCTTGCGACTACTTTTATGAACGAAAGTACAACTGCCGTAAGCCCAAGCGCTGCGATGTCGAGAGGAAGCTTGTATTCAACGAGCATAAAAGGAATGGATCCAGGAATAGCAACAAAAATAAGATAGAGCAATGCGTCTTTGTTCTTCAAAACGTTTTTCAAACTGATAAACATCTCTTTTATGCCACCACCCTCTTGCTGCGATTTTTTTCGCGGAGGGGTTTTGAGTGCAAGCGTGTAGGAAATTACTACCAAGAAAATAACGCTTACCGCCATCTGAACAAAGGCATAACTTACTATTACACTAACAACACCACCGACGATAGTACCTACCACATCTCCGATAGACTTAGCGCTATCAAGCTCGGTATAGCATTTGTCTTTTCGCTCTTGATCATCAATGAGCGTGGTGTAGAAACCACCAGCCATTTTTACCGTAACCGTAGCAATATTAATAACTATCAAGCCAACAACAAAAATAACGGGGTTGTTAGAAACACCACAGAGCGAAGCACCTATCAGCCCAAAACTAGCAGTAACAATGATATATGCCTTTACACTGCCACATTTTTTCAGAATGCTTGACGAAAGGAACGTACCTATCAAAGAAGCTAGCATGGTAATAGTAAAAATAGTACCGATAATCATTTCGGTATTTTCGGTCCAATTAAGCAAAACAACTTCTCTAATGCGCAAAACATTAACAAGGCTAAAACATGCCGTAGCAATACCGATTATCGAAAGAATACCTTTCAGCATTTTGTCATCACGGGTAATTACCGAAGAAGCCTCATCTTCTTGCCTATTTTTAAAGGTTGCTCCCGGCTTTACGTATAGTTCATGAATCAAAATAAACGCCAACAAGAACATAAGTCCAGCTTGGATGTAGTAATTTACTTGTTGATTTTTAATATATTCACCATCTAACGTGAACTCAAGATTGCTAGCAACATCGAAAGTCCTACCGCTCAACACTGTCTCTTGTAATGAATCAAGATTTTTGAGCTCAGCACTCTGAATAGAATCACAATTCTCAATTAAATGCCCAAGCAGGTCCTTCATATATTCAGAGTTAACGTCTTTTTTATCTTGCACACCATTGCAGGCATAATCTAAATCTTGCACTACGGTTGTTTTTTCCAAATCAACAAAGGAATCAAGCTGATCCAGCTCTGTCTTTAGTGCCTGAAGGGCAAAGGTGGATATAAAACAAAACATCACAACGCCACTTATTACCATGCTGAATTTTCTGCGACTAGCGATAGGCTTGAGCCTCAAAAGAGCAAGAACCAAAACTGCTACCGCCATCCATGCCAAAGACCTCAGCATGAATGAAAGCGACTTGTCAAAGAATTGCTGAAAAATAGGGAAAATATCAACTTTTGTTAAAACTTTATAATGTTCAAGATTAGATGCTTGACAGCAAGAGGTGCCCATGAAAATAAACTTATCATTAGATTGAGCATAAAGTTCATTGGTTATGGCAGAGTCCACCTCTGAAGAAGTCGAAATAACCTCTGAGGTTGTTTTATCTAAAATAAAAATTTGCTTCTTAAGCGCAGAGGTTTCATCTTGCTCCAACAACCCAATAGTCTCTTTAATGTCATCTTTGTTATTCGCGTTATATTCACGATCATAATGAGTTAGATAAGCCGAAGACTCCATGGTTTGCAACGACAAAACAAGATCTAATGTTTTACCAAACAAACCAAAAGCGGTAAGAAAAAAAATAAACAACGCAACAAAGGCAAAAACTCTAACTTCTCTTAAGAAGAACGTCCAACCAGACTTTGGCTTCATATGCGTAACCCTCCCTTTTAATATGCCTTAAGATTCAAAAATGAATAGTTTACGTACCTTCACTAGTTAAACAAAGAAAGCCTTTCTTCCCAACTAGTTTCTCTTTTTTAAATAGCTATTTTAGCGCAACAGAAAACAAAGACTACACGATCTGAAGCACTTTAAACTAAGTCTTGAGTAGAAATTTGATTGTTAGGAGCTTCTTTTGAGCGCCATTTTTCTCCGTTTGTCATGGATGAAGTAAATAAGCGGAAGAACAAAAACAATACCTGAAATCACAAATGGGTTCTGAATGGACGAAAGGATGGTAGGAGAAATAGTATCTCCGGTCTTAGTAATAACCTTAAGAGCAACAAACCTGTCTGATTCAGGTATCTTTTCGTTGTCAGGCAATTCTCTGAATGTCTTTGTAACCGAATAGGTACCAAGCCCGTTGAGGAACCCTAGCAATATTACCGAAATAAATATTCCAGCCAATGAGCCACTTATCAGATAGAAAAGCAAAACACCGCCACAAGCCAGGCGATAGCAAACAGCATGGTTAAGCGGTTTTAGATACCTACTTACCACATGGAACAGAGGCATTGAATATACGTTAACAACACTAGCAATCACTTTCACGAACGAAAGAACAATTGCCGTAAGACCAAGTGCTGCAATATCTAAAGGAAGCTTATATTCAAGAAGCATATAAGGAATTGACCCTGGAATGACCATACAAAGAAGATAAAGCATGGTTTCCTTGCTCTTCAAAACGCTTTTTATGCTATTAAGGGTTTCCTTAGGGCCAGCTTTTCCGCTCCCTGACGTCTTGTATAAAGACCCATTGAGACTAAACGTGCTAACGATAACCAAAAGAAAAATCACGCTAACTACCATTTGAAGCAAAGCATAGCCAACTATTGCGCTGATGATACCACCGGCAATAGTTCCTGCTACTTCGCCAATAGATCTACCACTATCAAGCTCAATGTAACATTTGTCTTTTCGCTCTTGATTTTCAATGAGCGTGGTATAGAAATCACCGGTCATTTTTACCGTGACCGTAGCAATATTAATAACTATCAAACCAATAACAAAAACAACAGGGTTGTTAGAAACGCCACACAGCGAAGCACCAATCAATCCAAGGCTAGCCGCAACAATAATATATGCCTTCACATTGCCACATTTTTTAAGAATAGTAGACGAAAAGAACGACCCAACTAACGTAGCCAGCAAAGTAATAGTGAAGATAGCACCGATAATTACATCGGTATTCTCAGTCCAATTAAACATAACGACTTCACGAATACGTAAAACATTAACAATGCTAAAGCTTGCTGTTGCAATGCCAACAGTAGCTAAAATGGTTTTTATCCTTAGGTCGTCAGGGGTAAACGATGTTTCAGAAGACTCTTCTTTATGTTCCTGTTTAAACGTAGCTCCCTTTTTGCCATAAAGTTCATGAATAAGAACAAATGCCAACAGGCACATAAGCCCTGCTTGAATGTAGAAGTTTGTCTGTTTATCTTTAATAAAATTATCATCAAAAACAATCTCTATATTGTTGGCAACGTCAAAAGTGCCTGCACCAGAGGCTTTCTCTATGAGGGAATTAAGGTTGTCATGCTTGATTTCTTTAATTGAAAGGCTATTGGTTTCAAGATGGCTGATGACATCATTTATGTTGTCAGTCGTAAGATTTTTACCACCATAATTACCGTTGCATACATACTCAAGATTTTTTGTTACGGTTGTTTTTTCTTGATTTACATAATCATCAAGTATCTCCAACTCCGTATGAAGCCCCACCAAAGCAAACATAGCAACAAAACATAACATCATGGCACTACTGGGAATGAGATTAATCTTTCTTTCTTTATGAAGGAATTTAATCCTCAAGACAGCTAAAACAATGAGAACAAGCATCAAAAGCAACATAGACTCTAAGAAAAAGAGTGCGGTTTCCCCTAGAAATTCTTGAACAACAGGAAAGAGATCAACCTGAACTAAAACTTTGTAATAAGTAAAATCACTAACCCTGCACCATTGAGCACCTATGAAAGCATATTCTTTATTAGACTGAGTATTAAGCTCATCAGCAATTGCAGAATCAACATCAGAAGAAGTCGAAATAATATTTGAAGTTTCCTTATCCAAAACATAAATTCGTTTTGTAAAAGGAGAGTCCTTGTCGTTTTCTAAAAGAGTGATTGCCTCTCTAATGTCCTTGTCCGCATCTTTACTATATTCATCATCACAAGCATCCACGTAAGCCATTGACTCCATGGTTTGCATAGAAAGAACAAAATTCAAGGCTTGAGCAAACAGGGTAAACATGGCAAGGACGAAAATAAAAAGCGCAATTAAAATAAACGCTCTAGCTTCTCTTAAGAAAGGCTTTCTGTTTGATTTCATTTCTATACTCTACTCTCCAGCGCCTTAACAAACGAAGGCAAATAAACTATTCGGTTTCACAAAAGAAACTCCAATATTGAGGCCACATGCGTATGATCAGTCCCCTATCTAAAGTGTCCATTCTACCGCATTGCAAGAGATAGATATAAAAAAGAGATGCGCCAATGATCTTTCATCAGCACATCTCTTTTGTTGTAGCATTTTCTAAACTGATAACGTTGCTACTTTGTTGCTTTAGTTCTATGCTGCAAACCTACTGTTCTCCTGGTATTTGTTGGAGCTATAACGTATCAATTTTGTAGCAAACACAAAGCAGGCATGGCTTCAAGCCAAACAACTATTCTTCCTCAATCTTGTAGCAATCGTTATAAATCGCTTTCATGTGATTGTTGTTGAAGTAATGACCTTCTTGGATTCTTATCAAATCCATATAGAGTTCAGGATGGCGGTCTTTGTGAGTATAAAGACCCCAGGTATTTGTTACCTGATGCTTTTTGTTGTCCAATGCAGGCCATCCAATGTCAGCCACTGCTACACCTTCGGGCTCTTCTTCAGGTGCTTCTGCAAGCACGATACCACGCGCATTGACAACCATGCTGTGATGAAGTGCGCCCGGATTTCCTGCATTACTTGCAACAATGGTAAGACCATTACTCATAGCTTCGGAAATAAGCATGGACTTAAAGTAGCGATAGGTTCCATCTGTCTCAATCTTTGAATCTTGGCCGTCTCTTGGAACGCCAGTAACAAGAACCAAAATATCAACGCCTTTGATGCCATAAATGCGATAAATTTCCTCAAAGAAGGAGTCATAGCAAATTGCCATACCAATGCGCCCAAGTTCAGTATCAAAGACAGGGAAATCCTGACCGTTACTGTTGATGAGCTGCTCACCTGCAGGCAAATGAACCTTGTCATAACGACCAATGTAGCCCTCAGGGCCTACCAATACCGCGGTGTTGTAATAAATGCCAGGATTAATTTCGCTTCTGCGTCCCATGCACCAGACTACATAAACACCCTTTTCTTTTGCTTTCTTGATAAGAGTCTGACACATTGGTCCTTCGGGGACATATTCAGAAAACTCATACAAGTGTCTTGCAGTTTCTTCGTCAGCGCTACCTCTGAGCGAATTGTTGTAGTCGTTTCTTGCTGCTTCGCCTGAAGCAATGCCGTCGCCCGCTCCTTCTGGAAATACGATGAGGTCACAACCTTTATCAGCGTACTCATCAATATATTCACACATGCGAACAACGTTGTCTTTGCCATCTGGATGCAAGTCAACATCCATGCCGACAGCAGCAACCTTAACATTTCTTGCTTTACTAAAATCTACTCTCTTGGCCATGGAGACCTCCCCTTTCTTTTTTGCTGAACAATTCGAACCCCATCTAGGCAATTCAGCAAAATCCCTTGAACTATTGATTTCCATATTACCAAAAAAGTGCTCATCAAATGCAGTAAACAACGGAATGCCTGATAAAAAAAGAATTTATATATTCCCCCGTAACGCAATCTTGGGTATTATCTAACTATAGAGAGAGAAATGAGGGGGGAATCATGTCTGAATCTAAAAACCAAAATAACGAAAACAAAACTGACAAAGGTCAACAAACCGCCGAAAACCAGACTGACAAAAACAAAAGTGCTGAAAACAAAACTGACAAAGATCAAAAGAAAAAGCACAACAAAGCCGTAGAACGCATATCTAAAGTTGTCAAAGAAGACAATGTTGTATACGAAGAAAAACTTGCACTTCCCTTCCGTATATACGGAATTTTGTGCATCGTCTTTGCCGTGCTCTTTATACCTCTTGACATCTTATCAATCCAGACAATTGCTGATATAGCGACGTCTAACAATGGAGCTATGCTTTCCCAGCTTAACGTTAGTGTTCAATATGCAATTATGGTAGTCCTTGAACTGGTAGCTGACATTCTTCAAACTATCGTCTTCCTAGCTTTAGGCATTCGCATTGTACGCAATAAACGTCGAGGCGCTGCACGCTTAGCACAGGTTTTGATCTGGGTCTCGCTGGGCAATATCGTACTTATCCTCATGAATCATGGATTTTGCTGGTATCTGGCCTATCCTGCCATGGCCTTGCTCACCCTTGCCATCATGCATACTGCCTTGGATCCTCAACTTCAAAAAGAACGAAAGCAGCATCGCAAGGAGCAGGAATTACAAGACAAAGCCGACCAAGAAGCGGGAACACTTGGTCGCGACAAAACAGGCGAAGGATTCATGAAGGTTGATTTCTTTAATATCTTCTGGATATTCGTCATTGGTAGCATCTTAGGTATGCTTGTCGAATGTGGTATCGACTTTTTCCTTGATGGAACATTAGAGAACAAAAGCACTGTTTTATGGGGTCCTTTCTGTCCTATATATGGTTTCGTCGTTGCTTTGTTGGCAGTATGCCTCAACAAGTACTGGAAGAAAGGCTTTCTGGTTATTTTTGTAGTCGCTGGCGGCTTCATGGAATACCTTATTTGCTTAGTTTTGCAATTAGCTTTTGGTATTGTTGTTGGAAAAAATGGTATCGACCTCTTCAATATAGACATTGTCTCCGACGTAGCGGATCTCATTCTTTGGGGCGTTATAGGACTTGTCCTTATTAAAGTAGTTGTTCCTTTGATACTTAAACTCATCAACAAGATTCCTTGGAATTGGCGCTACGGCATCACCATTATCTGTACTGCCTTTATGGCAATTAACCTTTGCATGACCTTGTTAGCCTTCGAATGTTGGTATTTGCGTGCATCAGGCAAGCCAATAGAGACGCCTATTGAACAATTCTTCCAAGACAATTATGACGATAACTATATGGCAGAACACTTTAGCAGTATGGATATGGATCCTAACAAAGCAGAGCGATCAGAAAGCTAACATGAACTAATATTTTCTAAGGAGCGCAAACTGAAGCTTTAAATAGCATCGGCTGAATTTTAAAATTGAATAGCGCTTGTCAAACATTACTTGCCAAGCCTTTCGAATAAAACGTATGAACTCCTCTTAAAACAAACCTGCGGGTCTTGATTCTAAGAGGAGTTCTTCTGTGCGTGGTTCTTTTTTGATATTCCCTCTTGAATACCTTTTAAGTATTATCTTCACCAAAGGAAGAAAGGTGAACTATGCCTAATACCGCTCATCTCAATGAAACCATAGAGCATGTTGAAGAAATAATTAAAGAAGACAACGCCGTATCCGATAAAAAAATTGCCCTCCCCTTTCGTATATATGGAATCTTGTGCATTGCTTTAGGTGTAGCTTTTATACCCATTGATGTCATATTGATACAAGCGTTTGTTCAATCAGTTATTTCTCACGATTGGTCAGCGTTTTTCCAGGTTAATGTTTCTAATCAGTTTTTAGTTCTCAGCGGAATTGAGCTTGCAGCAGTTGCAATACAAACTGTCCTCTTTATGATTTTAGGCATTCGTCTGGTACTCAATAAACGCCGAGGTGCAGCGCGCTTTTCGCAAGTTTTAATCTGGATTTCAATTGCTGATGTGTTGCTGGTTATCATGGCTCACGGTTTTGGCCCGCGGGTAATTTATCCTGCCGTGACACTGGCAATTCTTGTTGTCATGTATACCGTCCTTGACCCCGCGCTTCACGAAGAACGCATTCTTCAACGCAAACTAAAAGCAATGGAAGATAGAGCTGATCAAGAAGCGGGAACACTTGGTCGCGATAAAACAGGCGAAGGCTATCTCAAGCTTGATTTCTTCAATATTTTTTGGCTGTTTATTATTGGTTGCGTTGCAGGGTTGCTTTTTGAATCGGCCGTTTGTCCCTTCCTTAATGGAAGAATAGAAAATCGCAGTGGTCTTTTATGGGGTCCATTTAGTCCCATCTATGGCTTTGGGGCAGTATTGATGGTTGTAGCGCTCAACCGCTTTTGGAAGAAAAACCCTATCATTATTTATGTGGTAAGTGGTTTTATCGGAGGCTTTTTTGAATACTTGGTTAGCTGGTTTTTCCAATTTGCCTTCGGCATTTGCGCATGGGATTACAGCGCTGAGCCCTTCAATATCGACGGTCGTACCGATTTGTTCCACATGATTTGTTGGGGCTTCTTAGGCCTTGTCTTTATCAAGGTTATTGTTCCCTGGGTACTCAAGCTTATCAATAAAATTCCTTGGAACTGGCGCTATACCGTTACCACTATTTGCACTGCCTTTATGATTTTCAACGGAGCCATGACCTTAATGGCTTTTGAATGTTGGTATTTACGCGTATCCGGCAAACCAATAGAGACGCCGGTAGAACAATTCTTTGAAGACAACTTTAATAACGAATTTATGGCGAATCACTTTGCCACTATGAGTATAGACCCCTCAAGAACAACACGAGAATGAGGTACGGACGGCACCGATGAGGCGCACGTTTTACTCATAGCACATAAGCGGGGATGTTCAAAAGTGGCGCAATAATAGGCGCCCAAAAGCAACGCAACAATGAGACGTTATTTTGCATAGAAAATTCTCATGGACGCTCTTGCTTCAAACAGTACGCTTTTGAAGCGTACTGTTTTATAATCTGATAATTCTTAAGCTTTTAGCACGTAACTATTCGAAGAGAAATATGTAGGTAGTCATGCAACAAACAAATCAAGCGACAATACAGCCCACTAAGGCAACTCAAAAGCTAAGGGGTGTTTTATGCGTCATGCTCAGCATTGTTCTGACGTTTTCCCTTAGTGCGCTTAATCCTCTTACCGCCTTGGCAACGGATACCACTGAAACCTGGGATTCTGCGCTTGATGAATCAAAAGAGGCTGACTATTCCGCCTATTCTTCTACCACCGAAACAACAACGGCTCTGCAGAGCAATACGGACAGCGCCACCGACCAGCCCTATTTTAGCTTGTGCGATAAGGGCGTTGTAACCCCTATCAAGCTTCAAAGCCCGTGGAATACCTGCTGGAGCTTTTCGATTATCGCAGCAGCAGAGACCAGCATCCTCTCAGAAATGAATAAAACCTACGAAGATACTGGACTTGATTTATCAGAGCTTCATCTTGCCTGGTTTTCATACCTAAAAACGCTTGAAGAATATGTAGGATCTGCACAGGCGGGCGAAGGTTTTAATAATGGAACAGAATATCCAAGCATAGTTTTAAATACAGGAGGCTATCCTACTTATGGCACTACCGCTTTCTCTTCAGGAAGAGGACCAGTCTATGAAAGCACCGCTCCCTACAAAAACCAAGAGAACTATATACTGTGCGATGTGCTTGACCCCGATGCAGCAGAAGGCTCTAAAGCAAAACAAAAATCACTTACGCTCGACGATATAAATGATTTACGCAGTAAAGGATATACGGTAACGCCTCTTTATTATGCCAAGAATTACGATAACAAGTGGTATAACGCTACTTGGCAGTTGAGCGACGATTTGTTTAACGCATCAGATTTCACTTTGGAAGAAAGCTTCATCTTGCCCGATATATGCACCTACAATGAAAGTGGCGCATATGAATTTAACCAAGAGGGACTCGATGCTATCAAAGACCAGCTTACTAAAGGAAGAGCGGTTTCGATGGTATTCTGCGCAGACGATTCCACCCCAGAATCACCCGTCGAATCCAAATATATCAACAGGGACACCTGGGCACACTATACCTATGAGCCCAAAAAAGACTCCAACAGTGCCCATGCCGTAACCATTGTTGGCTGGGATGACAATTATTCTAAGGATAATTTCCTTGAAGGACATCAGCCTGATAAAAACGGTGCCTTCTTGGTAAAAAACAGCTGGGGAGCATCTAATAATGAATTTCCCAACAAATACAACTGGGGTATCGTTGACGAAGAGGGGAATAATACCGGTTACTTCTGGCTTTCCTACTACGATGAGTCAATACAGTATCTGGAAACCTTTGACTTCGATTTAAGCGAAGAAGGGCAAGATGCCTCCTATGATATTGATCAATACAACTACTTAGCTCCTGCAAAAACGCTGGTTAATTCTTCTGATAAGAAAATAAGTTCTGCAAACGCATTTACCGCATCAGAAGACAGAACCGTCCGCACCATGACATGTGAGACCGTAAAGCCAAATACCACCGTTACCTATGAACTCTATCTTCTTGATGACGATACAAAAGACCCAACCAACAACGGGTCAACTCCGGTAGTAACAAAAGAAGCAACCTATGAATATGGTGGCTTTCATCGTTGCATGCTAAGCGAAGACGAATGGATACCTATGCGCGAAGGCCAGCGCTATGCCGTGGTAGTAACTCAAAAATGCAACAACGACGAAAAGTATTATCAAATGGTCGGAGAAAGCTATACAACAATTAGTAGATTTGGCGGATGTGTAGCAAGAGTCAACGAAAAAGAAAGCTGGTCTTATTCTGACGGCGCCTGGACTGACTGGAAAACTATCACGAATGAGCTTGCAGAAAAAGAAAAGCAAGAACAAGGAAAAGTTGAAACCGTAATTGACAACATGCCCATCAAGGCCTATTCAGAACAAAGAGACTGGGCAAGCATTGACACATTGAGCAACCTGCAATCGCAAATAGACCAAGCAAAAGCGCTTCTTAATTGGCTAAAAGTTAGCACTGATGGCTCAGACGTTTACCAAAACGAAAAATGGGTTACTCAAGAAGAATACGACGCTTTAGCTGATGCTATTGAACAGGCTCAGGCAAAGCTTGATTTAGCGGGTTCAAACTGGAAGACCACCCTTGTTTCCACTACCCCAACGCAGGCTGATGCAGAGTCAAGCCTAGAGGCTATTACGCTTGCAACGCAAACCTGCCAAGCAAGTGCTCAGCCGGGCTTAAAAGCAATCAGCAAAGATGGCGATAGTAGCACCACCACGAGCGAAACCAATCAAGCATCCTCTACTTCAAGCACGGCAGATGCCAACTTGGGACTTATGAATGCTCTTATTTGCTTGATAGTCTTGGCGGGAACTACTTCCGGCCTTGCACTTACTAGAAAGCGCATACTAGACAAAAAAGGTAACACGCGCCAATAGCCTGATGCTAGGTTTGCAAAAAAAACGGGAGTCAAGACATACAGGGGCTTAAGACAAAACACCGGCAATATCGGGATATGAAAACATTGATCAAGCGCCTGTAACGCTACAATGCGAAAACATGATTAGGGCATTCAATTGCTAAAAAACTGTCTCAAAGCATAGCTTTGAGACAGTTTTTCTTTGATATCTACCTCTTTAATTACTGCACCATTTCAAGCGTAGGAATAGACTGCTGTGCACCAACCGTTGTGGTAGCAAGCGCAGAAGCCTTCGTGGCAAATTCGACCCCCTCTTCAAGAGAAAGCCCGCGAACATAGGCCGAAAGCAACGCCCCAATATAGGTATCCCCTGCACAGGTGGTATCTATAGCGTTGACCTTAGGCGGAATTGATTCAATCATATCTTTGCCTTTAAATACCAACGAACCACGAGCGCCCAAGGTTATTACTACGCACCCTACCCCTTTTTCCATCAAGGCATCCGCTGCCTTTTGAGCAGAAGAGGCATCCCCAGGATAAATGCCCGAAATGGTTTCGCATTCAATTTCATTTACGGCAACCATATCAAGACAAGTTAATACCTCATCAGGAATTTCATGCGCGGGTGCAGGATTTAAGGCTACATACATACCACGCTTATGAGCTTCGATAAGGCTTGCCCAGGTAGTTTCAAAATCACATTCAAGCTGAGCTAAGAAAACATCTCCGGGCGCAGCCAAAGAATCAAGCGCGGTGCAAACATCAGAAGAATTGGTAACAAAGTTGGCACCCGAATCTATAGTGATGAAGTTATCACCACCCACACGGGTAATAAGCGCTACTCCTGTAGGCGCCTTTTCACTGCGCGCAACAAATTCGCAATTAACACCGGCATCTTCCATAGCAGAAAGCATTTGTTCACCAAAGGCATCCACACCAACTGAGCCTACG
The DNA here is from genome assembly GCA_963586955.1 of bacterium. Taxonomy (GTDB): domain Bacteria; phylum Actinomycetota; class Coriobacteriia; order Coriobacteriales; family Eggerthellaceae; genus Anaerotardibacter. Next base: position 9,574 of record CAVABR010000012.1, on the reverse strand, counting down.
TGATATACCTGAGCGCCCAATTTAGCAGCGGCCACCGATTGGTTTGCGCCCTTGCCGCCAGGGTTGGTGATAAAGCCCTTTCCTACAATAGTTTCACCAAGCGTTGGCATATGATCACTCTCAATGGATAGATCCATATTGAGACTGCCGAAAACCACAAGCTTTTTCATTTCTTAACCTCCCCTAACTTGAATGAACGGAGCTGTTCTTCAAACCCAGCTTAGCAATATTGTCGCGAATGCATTGGCAACTATTGTGAAAGCCTGCCTCTTCCTCCTCGGTAAGCTCTGGCATAAATACCTGTTCAATTCCATTTGCCCCTACCAAACAAGGAAGCGAAGCAAAGAAACCTTCTTCGCCATACTGTCCTGTTAAAAGCGTAGAGGCTGAAAGAACGGCATGCTCATTGTGAAGAATTGCCGCACACAAGCGTGCCGTGCAATTTGCTACTGCATATTCAGTACACCCCTTGCCTGCAAGAGTGACGTATCCTCCTTTGCGCGCACGTTCTTCTACTTCTGCTTGATCAAACTGATATCTTTCAGGATCAAACTGCGCCAACTCAGAAATCTTGGTTCCACCAATAGTTACAGCATTCCAAGCAGCAATCTGAGAGAAGCCGTGTTCTCCAATCATGTGCGCATGAATAGACTTAGGACTAACGCCGGTTACCTTAGAAATTTCAGAACGCAAACGAGCCGAATCAAGGCCACAACCAGTACCAATAATCTTTGAAGGATCATATCCCGTAGAACGCCAGATAACGGTAGAAACAACGTCGTTAGGGTTTGATACGTTTACCAAAATGCCTTTGAATCCCGCATCCATAATCTCATCCAAGAAGGTATTGAGAGAGCCGGTTGTTTCATAGAGTTCGCCATCACGACTGGTTGAACTTTTTTCAACATTACCTACTGAATTAACAATGATGTCGCACCCTGCAAGCTCTGCATAATGATCGAGGCAATTTACAATGCGCGTGTTATAAGGAACAAAGTTCAAGGAATCATGCAAATCCTGCGCCTCAGATACTACTTTCTGTTCAGGCACCCCGCAAAGATAGAGCTCATCAGGAATTCCCTGCAACAATAAGCTATTTGCTACATGCGCACCTACATGACCTAAACCAATAATACCAATTTTACTCTGGGAAGACATTTGCCGTGCCCCTCTCTTGTTGTCTATCTACAAAGGAGTCAAAATCTACTCCCTGTAAAGTTTATTGACACCCTACTCATAATAAAGGGTAATGCTTCATTTTTAACAAAGTTGTCGCATCAAACATGGTGTTCACCTGCCACGCAATAATAACCAAGCAAATGAGGCTTATCTGTTACACCACAAAATAAACGAGGGACACTAAATTCGATTATGTACCCATCATCGTTGGATAATGCCCATCCCTCGCGCCTCGAAATAAAAAACGAGCCTGGAACATTACTATATTCCAGGCTCGCCATTCGCATACTTTCGCATACTTTGCGTATTTTAGCGTACGTCAGCATTTGTTCGCACAGCTTATTAAGGCCTACTTAAGCAGATTCTCCCTGCTCTCAGGCAATAACGTTACTGGTTCTTTTTCATGCTCTTAATCTCTTCAATCTTGCGTCTAATTGAACCAGCAAAAACAAGATGGAAGATACCATCAGCAATCAGAACAATACCGGTCATAATCACAATAAAGCTGAAAGGAGCAAACATAAGATAAATACCGCTGATGATAAGCAAAATAGCAACTATCACCATGAATACTCCGCCACCAACTTTATTCTTAACGCAAAGAATTCCGTCAGAGAGCAAGAATGCGCCATCGGATACTATGTAAAGACCAGCTAGGATAGTTATTACACCTGCGACAATGCTTGGCCTAAAGATACAAATAAGACCAATCAAAAGAATCAACAAGCCACCAATGATGGATGAGGCTATTTTTTCACCCTGGATAAAAGCAAAGATGACCTTCGAAAGACCGGTAATTGCAATCATGATGCCAATGAAATAGCAAAACGTAAGTCCAGAAAACAAGGGTTGTGCTAAAAACAGAATACCCATGATAATAGAGGCAATACCGCTTACAATGATGCCCCCTCTAATTTGATTAATAGCATTCATAACCATATCTACTCCTTATATAAAAATTTTAACGTGCAAGATTATAGAGCAAGTTTTTAGAAAATCCCCGCTCAACTCACGTAATAAATCTACATTTTACCTAGACTAACTTCGCAATATAAAGCCTACCGGGATGCAAGCTACCTAGTTAACTTTTTCGCCCTTGAAATAAACTTCGTCTGGTTCGGTATAACTCAAGCCCTCAATAGGTGCCGTAGTGATATCAACAGGCAATACCAAGAAGTTTGCAAGCTTACCTTCAGTGATGGAGCCTCTGTTTTCTTCATCGCCCAGCTGTTTAGCGCCATTGATGGTATAGCCCTTGATCAATTGCTCAATAGTAATAGCTTGCTCAGGGTTAAGCCCATATTCAGTAACGCCACTATATTCTGCATTCATGGTCTTTTCGCAGTAGCGACGAAGAACACCAACCTCCATGCTCAAGAATGGCGTCCAGTTCATGAAGTCATCACCAAAACCAACCTGGTCACAACCGAAAGTAACCAAAGCTCCAGTGTCATAAATGTCCTTTACGCGATACTCATACCTAAAGCGATCTCCCAAGGCTCCTTGCATATATTCATATCCGCCTGAAACCTCTGGAGGAGACATCCACCAAGGGGTAAAGTTTGCAATAACATCCAATTCCTTGAATCGGGAAATATCCGGATCTGAACAAAGCTCAATATGAGCAAGAATAACTTTCACATTCAAAGGACGACCCAACTCATTGCGCGCATTCTCTACCGCATTGAGACTCATTCTAATTGCGCCATCACCAATGACATGTAGATGAACATCAAAGCCTAAGGCATCACATTCTTTAATGAGACCAGTTAGTTCACTTTCTTCACAAAGCTTGCCTCCGCAAAGACCGTTATCTAAACGAGGCTCCAACATGTAAGCAGTAGAAATAGCCGAAGTGCCGTCTATCCACAACTTAAGGGTGTGCACCTTCAAGTGCTCAGTGTTGAATTCTTTGTTATAGCGCTTCAACTCTTCAATGATATTGGGCATATATTGAGGAAGCATGGTACCGTACGTTCCATTAATATCAATGGAAATTTCACCGGCTTTATCCAAATCAGCAATTATGCGATACACGCGCTCCCCAAATTCAGGAACAGATGGCATAGCGCATTCATTAATAGCTGTTATGCCTATCTTCTTGCAATAAGCATCCAAGCGTTTAACTTCTGATCTAATGTATTCATCACTGATGGTATCAACACCAGAAAACGAAGCCTTGCCTGATACGCCTTCGTATACTCTACCCGTAAGATGACCTTCTTCATCGCGCACCATATACGAATAACCTGGAGCGGGGTCAGGTGTATCTTCAGTGATATCCAGTATCTCAAGCATTTTTGAATTGCACCATCCACTATGTGGTTCAAATTCAATCAAGAAAATGCCTTCATCAGTGCTGATTTCGTCCAAATCTTCTTTGGTAATTTCTTCGCCTTGGAAATAAAGTTCTCTCACCATGAAGAAGTGAACTTTTTCGCCTGCGTCTGCTTTTACCTTTTCGGCGATATCTTCAAGAGTTGCTTTTTTACCACGCTGATCAATAAGCGGATACTTAACAAGACACATAGGGATGGCGCAACAAATATGAGCATGAGAATCTATAAAGCCCGGCATGATAAATTTGCCCTGGGCGTCTACAACCTCTCCCTCAAAATTGGCAAGACCTGCCTCGTCCCCAACGTAGACAAATCTTCCGTCCTTGACCGCCAATGCGCTAGCCTGCGGGTTGTTTTCATCAACCGTATAAATATTTGCATTTTTGATAATTAAATCAGCATTCATATGTTCCCCCTACTTTTAGTGACCGAAGGTTTAAGAGTGGCGCGCCTGAGAATGAACGCGAAGTGAAAGCGCCCCTTTAGCGCTTAGTAAATTAATTACTGTTCCCCCGATAAACTATCAATCCCTCTTACGAGCTGAATCTATTGTAGCGTTTTTTTGCTTTGTTTCTTGATGGCATTTCAAAAAGAATGGCCTGCTAGTTGTTTTAAATTCCCGTTTCAAGCAAATGGATTTTTCAAACATAGCCAATAAATTCCAAAGCCTAAAACAAAAGACTCTCCTCCGAACGCCCTTGATACTTTTGTTAGAATCAGACGTAACAAAAGGCGTAGGCGCGCAAGCAAGTCGGAACTCTGACGTGCAAGCAAAGCAAGACCTCACATGCAAGCAGAGCAAGGCCTCACGCACGCGCGGGCAAGGCTGGGTCCTTGCATATGAGCAAGCGAAGTGGAGCTCTCATGTACGCACCGGCCAAGCAAAGCGCTCATGCACAAGCGGGATAAAGCACTCATGCATAAACAGAGTAAAGCCCTCACGCATGCGCCGACAAAACATCAAGCAAACAAGGAAGGATCCCCTATGCCACTGATCCTCGACGTAGATACTGACCTCAATGAAAACACCATCGAAATCAAAATGGCCCAAGAAGCGGGAGTGGAATTCGCCCGATCAAAGGGTCGAAGCGCTCAAGCGGTTATCAAAGGCTTACTTGAAACGAATGCAGACGGAGCGCTCACTTCCTATTCGCAGTTCCCCCGCGAAGTTTTCGAATCATGCCCCAACCTTAAAGTGGTAAGCAGAACCGGAGTTGGCTACGACGAAATAGACGTTGAAGCTGCAACCAAATATGGTGTTGCCGTTTGCAATGTTCCCAGCTATGGAACAGAAGTGGTGTCTGATCACGCCTTGGCACTCACACTTGCAACCCTTCGACGCATCAACGAACTTGATGCAAACATGCGTAAAGGCATTTGGGGATACCAGCACGTGGTACCCCTGGGTCAATGCTACGGACGCACCTTTGGTGTAGTTGGCATGGGTGAAATTGGACGCGCAACCGCCCGCAAAGCAAGCGGAATGGGCTTTGAAGTTGTTTGCTATTCGCGCAGTTTAAAACCAGGCAGGCGCACCCCTGAAGGCTACCCCGTCCTACACTTAGAAGAATTGCTGCAGGTCTCAGACGTTGTGAGCCTCCATGTTGCCCTTACCCCTGCAACGCATCATCTCATTGATCAAAAAGCGCTTGAGAACATGAAAGATCAAGCCATTCTTATCAATACCGCACGAGGCGCCATTGTAGATACCAGAGCACTTGCGCAAGCTCTTGAATCAGGAAAGCTTTGGGGTGCCGGGCTTGACGTTTACGAAGAAGAGCAACCCTTTGACTTTTCGCACCCTATCATGAGTGCGCCTCATACGGTGCTTACCCCTCATGCAGCTTTTTCATCTACTGAAAGCATGCTTGAACTCAGGCAACGTGCTATGCAATCTGCGATAGACGTAGTGCTTGGTCGCATGCCAGTTGATTGCTTGAATCCCGAAGTATTCGGATAACGCATTCCGCAAAACTAAAAGTGGGGCATCCGCTATAAGCCGAATGCCCCACCACCTTGTTTTCAAGCGTTTGCCATCAAGCAACTCTTCTATTTAGAACCCTGATCACCATCAAAGACGCTTAGCTTTATCTTCAATCTGCTCTATGATGTCTTTATTCTCAGTGCCTTCTTCCTTGTCGTCTTCATCCTCTTCGTCATCTTCAACTGTGCTCCCATGCGAAAACATAACACGGCTCACAAAGTAGGAAAGGCCAATGACTACCGCAGCAATGCCGACGCCCATATACAAAAGATCAAGCGATTTTGCACCATTGAGAAGACATCCAAGGAAGAAAACACCCATTACTACAACAATAACGCTAACGAGTTTTTCCTTTAAGTCATCAAGCGTATGAATTTCAAGCCATCTTGGCAATCTAACTTCATCATTAATGAAAAGAGTATAGAGACCAATTGACATGATGAACAAAACAACAGCAAGCAGAAAGAAGTCCGCATATTCTATATAGTTCACCAACATTACCGACAGTTCATAACTGTTAATAATGGCCAAAACGGTGGTGCTGATTGTCTCATACAGCGTAGTGATAGTTAAAGCAACCGCAGCAACAAACAGGCCAATGATGGGCAACATTATGACGAAGCGACTTGCACTAACTAAATGCTGTCCAAAGTTCTTTTCCTTTTTCTTTTTTTCATCTTTCATCATTAGCACCCTTCCCAAAATTTATTTAATAGATTTAGCGGGGTCTTTACGACTTGCAATAAACGAAGGAACAATTCCTGCCAGCGTTGATACAAGCGTAGTGGAAATCAATATCCCAATCACAATTTCAGGAGTCAACTGCGCAATATCAAACTTAACAGAACCATACACAGCCGCATTAAACCCGGCACATATAATTGCGGTGACTATACACCCAAAAGCTCCCGCAGCAAAACCATATATCATATTTTCGGAATTAAATACCACTAAAATATCACGCTTGCACGCACCAAGCGCCCTTAAAATGCCAATCTCGCGAGAACGCTGAAAAGTCATGATGCCAAAAACAATAGTCATCATGATAAAAGCTGAAATAAGCGATACCACAACAAAGGCAAGTAATACGCCACTAATTATGGTTACCGCAGAAAGGATAACCTTTGCAATCGTTCCCAGAACATCAGAATAAGCAATGACTTTATTTTCATTATCCGCTGCTCTATTTTGCGAATTGTACGTATCAAGTACCTTCGTAATAGTTTCTTTATCACTGAATGACTTAGGATAAATTGAGCAGGCAATTGGCTCATCTAAGCTTGCATAGCCAAAATCGCGCAAATTGCTTGCATAGGTATGCGAAGTATTACCTATCAAGTAATGACCAAGTTGGTCAACGTCATCTTCCGTGATGTTGATTTTAATGGCCTCGGCAAATTTATCTTCATCAAACTCAATCAAGCTTGGACCGTCGTCTTCTGCCGCAAGAGCCGCATCGAAGCTATTGAGTTCTTGCATGATGGAATTTTGCAAATCAACAACCACTGCATTGACTTCTGCCTCAACCGTTTGCGTAAGGTAATTCGAAATACGAGTTGCATATTTTGCAACAAACTTTGAAATATCTTCGCTCAGCTCTTCGGGAATAACCGACTGAGCAAGAACAGTCCAGGCATAGCCTTCGCCTTCTTTGCTGAAATAAACTTCAGCTGTCTGTGGTTCTTCACCTTCTGCTATTTTTTGGAAGCAATATTGCGTATAAGCAGTGCCTGATTGCGCCAATACCTCTTCTACGCTGGCATCGAAGCGGGGGCTTTGAGATAAGTCTTTAATGAATTCCTGGAATTCAGGGTCATCAAAGAGCTTTACCAAAAGTTTGGCCATTTCTTTATCAGTAAGCGTGATCTCTTTTTGAACTTCTTTTTGCTCCTCTTCGACATACTCTTCGTCTGCGAAATCAAGCACTTCAGGGTGAAGTGTGACGCAGGTAGCAAGAAGATCCGCGTTTATGTTAACAATATTTGAAAAATCAATACGATCAGTAATTTTGCTTGCTTGCTTTAGCCATGCAAAGCTCTTCCCCGACAAGACGTCAACATCAGGGTTTGCCAACTGCTCTTTCACAATAGCGGAATTTAGCGATGCGTTCATGCATTCGGTATTGAGAGATGGATGGTAATAAATGCCCTCACTCAGTACCGCATATGATTTTGAATCTTCATTGGGTTTAACAACACCAACAATCTTCAAGTCTTGCGCCTTGTTGTTAACAAGGTCTTTCATGTAATTCTCATCAAGGCTCATGTCTTCCCATAGCCCATCTGACTTCTTTTGGTAGACATCTGAAGGATTTATAACCTTAAACGTAATACCTACGATGTCAGAATAGCTATAGGAATCATATATGCCCGGAAAATCAACCTTTTCGCCCTTTTCGTACTTCTCTAACAAAGGCGAAATATCTTCAGAGAAGTTCTTAAGGCCAAGCGTGTAAGCAAGCGTGTCGTCCATGGTTCCATCACTATTGATGACCAGCACACATTCGCCAGAATTTTCTGGATAGCGCCCTTCAACAAGAGAAGAGCTATCTTCATAAACTGAACGGCTTTCTGCTAACGGCCTAAAATCACTCAACATACTCAGCAGGGTTGAGGCTGAAGTGACTGATGCTCTTGCTCCTTTTTGGCTTGAGCTTCCCGATCCTACCGAACCAAACAGGCCACCAGGAGAAACTTCTTCAATAGTATTGTTGGCAGTTAAATAAATAATGGGAGAAATGTCATAGGTATATTCAACCGAAGCACAACTTTCCAATACATTATCAGGGTTGCTATCAAGGTATTTCTTAAGCGAAGGAACATCGTTTATAAGCTTGGCGCTTTCTTCTGCTGAAGCTCCATTAGACGAAAGAAGCGTTGCAATGGTGTTATTGAGAGCAATGCGTCTATTATTGGTTGCCTCTTGAAGATACTGAGCTCTCTTGGATGCTTTTTCATTTTCGGTAGTTGCTTGCGTGCCATCCGAAGAAGTACTTGTTTGGGTTTGCCACTTATACTTTGAAATGGTGATAGGCGTTGAAGCAAGCGACGTTTCCTCAATGTTTTTGATGTAGTTGGTTGCTCCTGTTGAAAGAGAAAGAACAAGCGTAATTGCAATAACACCAATAGCGTTAGCTAGGACAATGAGCGAAGAGCGAGTTCTATGCTTTTTAAAGTTTGAAAACGAAAGCGCCAGCGAATGACTAAGCGCCATATAGCTTTTGGCAAGGCCGGTTTGCGGGGTTGAAGTTGAAGTGTCGCTCTGTGTCTCAGGGCTTTTCTTAACAAGAGAAAGCTTTCCATCAACAAGGTTGTATTGCGTAGTTGAATGCTCTTCTGCAAGAAATACTTTATGAGTTGCCATAATGACCAAGCGCTCTTTTCCTGCAGATTTAAGCGCTTGCATAACCAATTCGCTTGACTCGGTGTCTAAAGCACCTGTTGGTTCGTCAGCTAAAATAATCTCTGGGTCTTTTACTATAGCTCGTGCAATACATACGCACTGTTTTTGTCCACCAGAAAGCTCTTCAGGATATGCATCAAGATGATCAGTTAGGCCAACCATCTCAAGAGCCTCTTTTGCACGTTCGCGCGCCTCAACAATAGGCGTTCTGTTGAAGGCAAGAGCCATGGCAACATTATCAAGAGCAGAAAGATGATCAACTAAATTGTAGTCTTGGAAAATGAATCCTATCTTGTGAGCACGAAACGAATCCCAGTCATGTTCTTTAAAGCTTGCAGTAGAAACACCATCGATAAAAATCTCACCCGAATCGCACTTATCAAAACCAGAAATAACATTGAGAAGGGTTGTCTTTCCTGAACTACTTGGACCTAAAATGGTGACGAATTCGTTTTTGTCAAACTTAGCATCGATATCATAAAGAGCTTGGTAGCTATGCTTCTTGTTTTTTGAAAAATAGCTCTTGCATACCTTCTTGAGCTCGATCATAAAAACTCACTTTTCTTCTATCTATTGTTAAGCGCCTTTGCGCAAGGCAAAGAGTATTGTCAGGCGCCTTTGAGCAAAGCAAAGAAACCTTAACAATGATCAAATTTCTACCCTGTTTTAT
>CAVABR010000011.1:0-47037 GCA_963586955.1 bacterium | reverse complement strand
AACGAGTAATCAGCTGAGCCGTGTTTCTAGATTGATGCACGGCTCGCAATTTTTTGTAGTTCATTTTTTTACAAGAGCAACAAGTTGATATCTAAAGATCTGATTTGACGCTTGACTATCAGTCCGTGTCCGCTTTTTTGCGCTTGACTAAGCTTGCAAGCTTGCGACCGATTTGAGCGAGGATCTCAAATTCTGACACTTTAAACAACTTGCAAAGGGCAAACGAAACAACCAAACCAATGCTTCCGGCAACGGCAATAATAACAAACGCATATATAATCACCGACGCGCCCGAGCTAGGCATAAGCTGTTGAGCAAGCGTAGAGAGAGTAAGAGCAAGCACGCCTCCTATAACACTTGCGATGGCAACTTTAACAAAGACAACAATGGTTTTTTTGATGCCAAAACTGCCAACATGTTTTTTCACCAGTAAGACGCAAACGCCAAACATAATTATATAGAAGAACAAATCGGCAAGAGGGATGCCTACCACGCCAAACATTTCTGGTTGGCAAAGTTGCCAGTAGAAAAATACTTGCACAACGCGAAGAATGATATCAATCACGGCAAACTGAGCAAATTTTCGCAAAGCAGCAAAGACGCGATACATATACATATATCCCGCATAGAACGGCAGACTCAATACCCACATGGAAAGTACGGTGCTTACAATCTGGGTGTCCTCACTAGAAAAAGCACCCGCTTGGAATAGTTGCATCAAAGGAAGCGCAAGACTTCCAACCATAGCTGCCAAAGGAATTATGAGGAAAAATGTTGAACGAAGCCCGGTCTTAATAAAGTGTCTGAACCCTTGCCAGTCTTCGCGCGCTGCGCAATCTGAAAGTTCGGTAAGCATGGTAGTAGAAACGGAAACAGCAATGATCCCATAGGGAAGCTGATACCACATCCACGCGTAGTTCAAAGTTGAAGGACCATTTGAGGCTGCATCAAGCGAAAAAGCGTTACGACAACTAAACGTAATCATGGTCCCCGCAATATAAATAAACATCGGCAACGCTACTTTGAGCGCTTCTTTGAGCATAGGGTCATGAAGGTTGACATGAGGCGTGTACTTAAAACCGCGTTTTATAAGGGCGGGAATCTGAATTCCGAACTGAACCAAAACGCCAAAAGAAGTTCCAATGGCAAGCCACCACATGGCAAATTCGCTATTCCAAGAAGAAAGCGGAACAAAGCCAAACATGGTAATGATGACCACGATGTTGTTCATGACCGGCGCGAGCGAAGGAATGAGAAAGATGCGCTCTGCGTTAAGGATTCCGGTGATCACCGCTCCAAGACCATAAAACAAAATTTGAACAGCAAAAATGCGGAAGAAGAAAATAGAGAGATTTTTACTATCGCCACTTTCAACGGTAAAGGTTTGAGTCTCAATTGCAACAGGTGCAAAAATAGAACAAAGTAGCGTTAATACTCCCAAAATAATCAAAGTGATACTGAGGATATTCGAAGAGAATTTTTGCGCGCCCTCATCACCTTGCTTTTCCTTTTGCAGGAGATAAAGGGGCAAAAAAGCGGTAGCAAGCACACCACCTACCGCTAAGTCATAAATCATAGAAGGAAGATTGTAGGCTATTTGATAGGCTGAAGTAAGCAAGGTATTGCCAAGCGCAAAAGCCATTGCCCACGTTCGCAAAAGCCCCGTAATGCGTGAGCCAAGCGTTGCAAGTGTTATAAGGCTGGTATTTTTTATGATTGAGCTGTTTGAGTCGTTTGCCATGAAACCTCACGTTTTTACTATAATCAGATTATTCGTTTACTTAATAGTAAGGAAAAAAGCATGCGTATTTTGATAGTTCGCAATAATTACAATACAAAAGCTATTGAAGCCGCCTTACTTCTTGAGACCTACCTGGCTTCTCAGGGTATCGAATACGCCGTTTATGATACTGACGATTTGCGCTGTTCGGCAATTATTTCTGATCAAGAAAAGGTAAGCGATATCGGTCACTTTGATTTAGCGGTTGTGCTTGGTGGCGACGGAACCATCTTAAGAACTGCGGCGCAGATTAAGTATCGCAAGATTCCTATCCTTGGCATTAATTTTGGCAACTTGGGATTTATGGCTAATTCCAATGCTGATGGGGTTATCCCCATTGTTGCTGCGGCACTTGCAGGAGAGGTAAGCGAAGAGCATCGCACAAATTTACTTGTTGACGTTTATTGTGAGGGCGAAGAAGGATCAGCGCTTGAAGGTGAAATTCCCCGGAAAAGCGAACACAGGTTTTTTGCCTTAAACGAAATTGCACTTGCGCGTGGAGCCCAAGGCAGGATTATTGATTGCGTCTATTCTGTTGACGGAACAAAAGTCTCTGATGTTCGAGGAGACGGATTGGTTATAGCTACTGCAACGGGTTCAACTGCTTATGCACTATCTCTTGGTGGGCCTTTGGTTACGCCAACCTACGGTGGACTAATCATTGTGCCTATTGCCCCTCATTCTTTGCATTCTCGGCCTATTTTGACCGCACCTTCTGATGTAGCTGAAGTCTATCTTAGCATGACGAGCGCAAACAGAGAGGCAAGTCTTTTTATTGACGGTGCACTCATAGAGATGGAAAAGCCTATTCGCAGAGTGGTTGTCTCAACCGGAGAAGATCCAACCTATTTATTGCGCTACAAGCCTGAGTCTTTCTATGCCAATGCGTCACACGTATTCTTTAGGTAGTCGCTTTTGTGCGGGGCAGATTTGAGGAGTGCGTTCAAATAAGGCATAAAATAAAGCATCAAGTAAAGCGCTCAGTTCAGAGACGTCAATTGAATTTCAAAGTTGAACACTGTTTCGGTTAGTCTTGCAGATAAAACTTGAGTATTTCGAAACATAGAATTAACGCGCGGGAGCAAAGGTTTAAGGTAAAATCAAAAAGCGTTTGAAAGCGGAATTCGTTTTTAAACGCTTTTTTGTTGTTCTAGCTACCATGTTTATAAAGAACAAAGGAGAATCATGGCAAAGCATATTTTTGTTACCGGCGGTGTTGTATCTTCCTTAGGAAAGGGCATTACTGCTGCCTCATTAGGTCACTTGCTCAAGGCGCGAGGCTACAAAGTAACAATGCAAAAAATGGATCCTTATCTAAATGTTGATCCGGGCACGATGTCTCCTTTTCAGCATGGCGAAGTATTTGTAACCGAAGATGGCCACGAGGGTGACCTTGACCTAGGTCATTACGAGCGCTTTATTGACGAAAATCTTTCGCGTGAATCAAATTTTACCCAAGGATCAATCTATAAAAGCCTCATTGCGCGCGAACGTAGAGGTGATTTTTTGGGAGGCACCGTACAGGTTATTCCCCATGTCACTGAAGCAATCAAAGATAGACTTCGTCGTATTGCAGACCAGTCGGGTGCTGATATTGTCATTTCGGAAATCGGTGGCACTATCGGAGACATTGAGTCGCTTCCGTTTATTGAGGCGGCGCGTCAGTTCAAAAAAGAACGTCCAAATGAAGACGTATGCTTTGTTCATGTAACGCTTGTTCCTTATATTGCGGCTGCACATGAGGTCAAGACAAAGCCCACCCAGCACAGTGTTAAAGAGTTGCGCTCTCTTGGTGTTCAGCCTGACTTTATTGTCTGTCGCTCTGATCATGAAATATCAGATAGCGTTCGCGAAAAGATTGCACTGTTTTGCGACGTTGCCTCTGAAGATGTCTTATCCTGCGTGGATGCCCCTTCTATTTACGAGGTGCCTCTTTCGCTTCATGATCAAAAATTTGACGTTCAAGTATTAAGTCGCCTTGGCCTGGCTGCTCCTTCTATTGACTTGACTCCACTCAAGACATTCTTGAAGGCGGCAGACGAATGCGAAGGCGAAGTTTCTGTTGCCGTTGTTGGTAAATATATCAGCTTGCCCGATGCGTATCTTTCTATCATTGAAGCGCTTGGTCATGCGGGTGTTGCCAATGGCGTGAACGTAAACGTTTGCCTGGTTGATGGCGAAGAACTCAGTAGTGAAAACGTTGAGGAAGAGCTGGGAGAGATGGACGCTATCTTGGTTCCCGGTGGTTTTGGTCAGCGTGCCTTTGAAGGAAAAATTGAAGCTGCGCATTATGCACGCGTGAACAATATTCCCTTTTTGGGCATTTGCTTGGGCTTGCAAGCGGCAGTATGCGAATTCGCGCGTAACGTTGCTCATCTGCCTGGTGCTACTTCTGCTGAATTTGACGAAAATGCAGACTATAAAGTAATTGACCTTATGCCTGAGCAGGAAGATGTTGAGGACAAGGGCGGAACCATGCGTCTTGGTGCTTATCCTTGCAGGCTCGATAAAGATTCTCTGGCATATCAGGTTTATGGTGATGAGGTTATTTATGAGCGCCATCGTCATCGTTACGAAGTGAACAATAGTTATAGAGATGCGCTTACTTCGGCTGGTCTTCGCATGTCAGGCTTATCTCCTGATGGTCGTTTGACTGAAATGATAGAAATCCCCGGTCATCCTTGGTTCTTGGCAAGTCAGGGACATCCTGAGTTCAAGAGTAGGCCAACAAGCCCTCATCCGCTTTTTAAAGGTTTCGTAGGTGCTGCACTTAAGAATCAGACTAAGTAATATACTTGAGCTTAATGGCTCATTATTTTAAAGAATATCTTGCCTATATGGCAGTGGAAAGGGGAGCTTCCTCTTTGACTATCTCTGCCTATAAGCGAGATCTTCTTGATTATGAGGAATTTCTTCTAAAGAGGTCTATCGAAGATTCAGCGCAGATAACGCGCGAAGATATTGTTTCATTTGAAGAATTTCTTCTCTATAAGAAAAAGTGGGTTTCATCAACCATAGAAAGAAAAATCTCAACCCTTAAAGGCTATCATCGGTTTTTGGTAAGGGAAGGGTATGCTAAGGAAAATCCTGCGCAATCAATAGCGCTTCCAAAGAAACCGCAGCTTTTGCCTGATGTCTTATCTATTGACCAAGTCAATACGCTCCTTGATTCTTTAGAAACCACAACTCCCTTGCAAAAACGAGATGCCACCATTATGGAAGTGCTCTATGGTTGCGGTTTACGAGTGAGCGAATTGGTGGGACTTGATACTGACAAGATAAATTGCGAAGAGGGGTATCTTTTTATTTACGGCAAAGGCGGAAAAGAGAGGCTCGTTCCGCTTTCCGGTCAAGCACTCCAAAAGCTTGAGATGTATTTAAGTGATGTTCGCCCGCAACTTTTAAAGCCTTATTCGCAACCGGGCAACGCGGTTTTCTTAAACGCCCGCGGTGCGCGCCTTTCGCGCCAAAGCGTCCATAGCCTTGTGGCTAAAGCTGGTCTTTCTATTGGGGTGAAAAATTTGCATCCCCATACGCTGAGGCATTCGTTTGCTACTCATCTTATTGATGGAGGTGCGGATTTGCGTGCCATCCAAGAGATGTTGGGACATTCAGATATTTCCACTACGCAAATTTATACTCATATTCAAATGCTTCATATGAAAGAGGAATACCTTTCCGCCCACCCGCGAGGTAAAAAACAGCAGAAGAACTAAAAGAAGCCGGAGCGCGGGGAAACTAGAATAAGTAGGGAAGCGAGGAACTTTTTAAGCACGCTCCCTAACTACGCTTCTAACTGATAATGCACGTGAAGACTCTACACTTTCTTGCTGTTGCGCTTCTAGCCGGTAATGCATGCGAAGACTCGATTCGCCCCTTTTGCTGTATTTCTAACCGGTAACGCACGTGAAGCTCCACGCTCTCTTGCTGTTGCGCTTCTGGCTAGTAATGCATGCGAAGCTCCACGTTCTCTTGCTGTTGCTCTTCTTGCCGGTAACGCATGTGAAGGCTTCTCCATGTTTGCCCTTTTGCTCCATTTTTTCCCCACTTTGCCCCACCCAAAATCAAACCCACATGCAGCCCTTTCCTGGGAAGCTAATCCCATATATGGGGTCTTCGTTTTGCTGGGTCATTGCAAACGGCACAATATGGGGGACGGTAGGGGAAAAAGTGGGAGAAAATCCCATATTTTGTTGCAAAGTGGGATTTGTTGCCATACAATAACGGAACCAAGAGACGTGATTTAAAGAAAGGGGTAGCGTGAGTGAGCTACTAGGCGAATATCGTCATAAGCTTGATGCGAAAGGTCGCTTATCTCTCCCTGCCGATTTTCGAAAAACACTCTCTTCAAATTTAAGAGTGACTCCTGATCCAAAAAATCAGTGCCTGTATGTGTTCGAGACCGAAGCATTTAATGCATGGGTTAACAGTCTTTTTGAAAGAGACGGCGGTTATTCGTCATCGAATGGAAAAATGATTGCTCAACGCAAGATCTTGAATGCGCGTGCGATGAAATGCGAAATAGATAACTCGGGTCGTATTCATCTTGCGCAAAAGCAACGTGACATGGTTGCGTTGGATAAATCGGTAGTGATTATTGGTGATGAGGATCACTTTGAAATTTGGGATGAACAACGCTGGGATGAGTTCTGTGCCGATGTTGATTTGGCATCTTTAGTGAGCTAGTTTCGGTAGGTACTATGACAAATGAATATCGGCATATTCCCGTTCTTCTTTCCGAATGTTTATCATATTTGGATTTAAAAGCAGGGGATAGATACGTCGATGCAACCTTAGGTGGTGCAGGGCATTCGCTTAAAGTGGCGCAACTCATTGGCAATACCGGTCATTTGATTGGCATTGACCAAGACGAAGTTGCACTTGCTGCAGCAACCGAGCGCCTGGGAGCACTTCCTGATAGCATTCGACCAGAACTTGACATTCTCTATGGTAATTTCGGCGATTTAGATTCGTTGCTTGTGCAGGCAGAAGTTCCTTCAATTGATGCCATTCTTTTTGATCTTGGTGTCTCGTCTGTGCAAATTGACACACCATCTCGTGGCTTTTCCTTTAAGGAAAGTGGCCCTCTTGATATGCGGATGGATCCGAGTAATCAAACTTTAACCGCAGCAGAGATCATTAACACCTATAACGAAGCAGATCTCGCTCGGGTCATCCGGCAATATTCTGATGAAAAGTGGGCAAGTCGAATTGCAGAGTTCGTAGTCAAAGCAAGAAAAACTTCTTGCATCACCGAAAGCGATGAACTTGTTGAAATTATTAAAGCCGCCGTTCCTGCTTCTGCCCGGCGCAGTGGTGGACATCCCGCAAAAAGAACGTTCCAGGCGCTTCGTATTGAAGTGAATGGCGAACTTAATGTTTTGCGCAGTGGCCTTGAAGCTGCTATTCGCTGGCTTGCACCTGGTGGTCGTATAGTGGTGATTAGTTATCATTCGCTTGAAGACCGCATAGTAAAAGATCTGTTCAAGCAATATTCAACGGGCTGTACGTGCCCGCCAGAATTACCTGTTTGTGTTTGTGGAAATAAGCCGATACTCAAAGTTGTTACCCGAAAACCAGTGTTGCCCTCCAAGGAGGAAATCGAAAGAAATCCTCGTTCTCGTAGTGCGAAATTAAGAGTTGCTCTGCGACTAGATGATAGTGAATAGTTTATTCGTTAGAGATTTGAAAGGTTTTGTTGTATATGGCTGGCGCTCCTGCATATCGTTATGACTATGCCGGTGGTTCGCAAGTTAAGAAAACCTATCAATATCCTGAAAGCGCGCCTAATCCTTCCGTTCGCGTTGTTCCTGGCCGAAAAAGCATTGTTGACCCTGTTCTTTCAGATACCTGGGTTGTTGCAATTAAGGCAGTAATTGCTATATTGGCAATCTTTCTTGTTATAGGTTTTGTTCGTGTTGGTTTGGCTTCCGCTGCTTATAGCGCAGCTTCAACGTCAAGCGAATTGTCTTCTCAAATTGAAGAAGCTCGTTCGAGCGCGAATGCTCTGACGGTTCAAAAAAGCCTTGTTGCCAACCCCAGCAATTTGCGTCAAACAGCCGAAGATAAATTGAAGATGACTGCTTCAACTTCAACAGAGACCATAACGCTTCCTACTGATGTTGTTGCTACTGATAACACAGGAAACCTTTCTTTTTCGCAAAGCCTTGAACGTCTTGCATCTATAGGCTAATTCTTATGGACAATCGGTCCAGACAACAAAGAGGCTATTCAAATTCGCATCCCTCTGCTCAAAGAGCAGGGCAACGAAATGCGCGTCAAAATAATCCACATTCCTCTAGGGGTCACTCCGCTACAACGATAGGCGCTCGACTTTCGGGTGGCAGATTGGCTATTATTCTGGGGCTTTTTGCCTTGGTTGCGCTGATATTGACCCTTCGCCTTGTGTGGCTCCAAGTGATAGACGCTGAAAATATTTCTAATAGCGGAAATTCGGAAAGAACCGTTACGGTAGATGTGATGCCAAGACGAGGAACTATCTATGACCGAAATGGTGTTGTGCTTGCAACCACGGTTGATGCAAACAATGTGTACTGTCATCCCCATATGGTTCCCGATGATAAAAAAGACACACTTGCTAACGCTTTAGCGCAAATATTTGGCGGAGATGCTAAAACGTATCGCGAAAAGATAGACAAAGATACTAACTTTGTCTATCTGGTAAAAAATGCCGATACCGATAAGGCACAAAAAATCAAAGACCTTGGCATTGAGGGCGTTGATCTGGAAGACACTTCGAAGCGCATCTATCCTTGCGGATCTACTGCAAGTCAGATAATTGGCATTTTAAATTCCGACGGTGAAGGCATTACGGGTCTTGAGCTGTATTACAACGACATTCTTGGAGGTAAAGCCGGCAAGAAAACTACCGAATACAGTAAAGAAGGAGTACCCGTTCCCGGAAGCACGGTGGTAGAAAGCGAAGTCCAAAATGGCCAAGATATTGTCTTGACCATAGATATTGGCTTGCAAGAACGCCTTGAAACTTCCCTTGCGTTGCGCGTTGAAACAGTAGAAGGAACGGGGGGATCAGGTATTGTTATGGATTCATCCACCGGCGAAATATATGCGTGCGCTTCCATCCCGCTGTTTAATATTACCGATTTGTCTGAGATCAAAGAGGGCGCAACAAATCTTTCGGGAATTTCATCTTCATATGAGCCTGGTTCCATCTTTAAGCCGGTGACTATGTTGGCAGCGCTTGAGGCGGGCACTACCAAGGCGGGACAAGTTTATACCTGTCCGGAAGTTGTTTATGCAGATGGATATACAATTTCGGATGCTCATTCTCGCTCTGAGACCGATATGGATACCAGAGAGATTATGGCGCAGTCTTCAAACGTGGGTATGTCACTGATTGCTAACGACCTCACGTTCAAAAAGCTCTACGAATATATCCAGCGCTACCAAATAACCGAAAATCCCAACACGGATTATCCGGGATCAGTAAGCGGATATATAAGCAACTATCAAGACTGGAGCGATGTTCAAGGCTACAACATCAGTTTTGGTCAGGGTGTTTCGGTAACCCCTATGGAAATGGTGCGCTTCTATGGCGCTCTGGCAAATAACGGATACGCCTATACACCTCATTTCTTGCTGAGCGTGCCAACACAGCAAGAACAAACAACCTATGAGGGTACTGAGATTATTGAAAACAAGCAGGCCATCAGCGATTTAACCTACATGATGGAAGGTGTAGTAGAAGAAGGCACTGCAACCGATGCACAAATTGAGGGTTATAAGGTTGCGGGCAAGACAGGAACAGCCGAATTCGCTTCCGCTTCAGGCGGATACGAAAAAGGCGTCTATGATATATCGTTTATTGGCTACCTTCCCGATACTTCGCTTAATTTAGTATGTTTTGTGGGAGCGAGTGGTGTTCCCGGAGACAGAAAAACAAGTCCTGCTTTTCAGGATATAATGTCATATGCGATTGATCGGTATAACATTACCCAGAAATGAGGCTTTCATGACAAAGACATGTAAAGAACTATTTGAAGGGTTGGAGTGCACCATAATTGGCAACCCCGATGAACCCATTAGTGGCATTGCTTATCGCAGTGATGCAGTAAAACCCCACGATGCTTTTTGTTGCATTGTTGGCTTGAAGTCAGATGGTCACTCTTATGCACAGGATGCTATTGACCGTGGCGCGCGTGTGCTTGTAGTAGAGCGCAAGATTTATCTAGCAGATGCTACTGATGTTACCGAAGTAGTGGTAAGCGATTCCCGCAAAGCCATGGCCCATCTTGCATCGCAGTTCTATGATGTTCCCTCTCAGAGTTTTGACCTTGTTGGTATTACGGGAACAAATGGCAAAACAACTACGACGTATCTTGTTGAGCATATTGCTTCGGTGCAGGGTAAGCGCACCGGCATTATTGGTACGGTTGGCATCACTATTGCAGGCAAGACAGAAAAATCTTCGCGTACCACTCCTGAATCACCTGATTTGCAATATCTGTTTGCAAAAATGAGAGACGAAAAATGTGATGTGGTAGCAATGGAAGTTAGCTCTCATGCGCTTGATCTTGAGCGCACGTGGGGGACTCGTTTTGCGGTAAGCGCGTTTACGAATCTTACGCAAGATCATCTTGATTATCACAAAACATTTGAATCTTATTTTGCTGCAAAGGCGCGCTTGTTTTCTGTGGATTATCCGGCTAAGCGCGTAATCAATATTGATAGCAAATGGGGCAAGGATTTGTTGAAGCAGTGTTCGGCCAAGGGTGACTCAATCATTACCACCGGCTTTGATTCTTCTGCTCAAATTCATCCGCTCTCCATTGAATATCACGCTGATCATACCAAGGTTGAACTTGAAGTCAGGGGAAGCGTATGTTCTTGCGTATATCCGCTGGTAGGAAAATTCAACGTTGAAAATGTTATGACGGCCTTTGGCATTGCGCTTCAACTTGGTTACAACCAGAACGTAATCGTTGATGCGCTCAAGGATGCTCCGGCTATTCCTGGTCGCATTCAACGAGTAAAAACAGAACATGACGGTGGTATTTCTGTTTATGTTGATTATGCACACACGCCCGATGCGCTTTCGAAAGCCCTTGATTCAGTTTCTGATTTAACAAAAGGGCGCACTATTGTGGTATTTGGTTGCGGTGGAGACAGGGATGCAAGCAAGCGTCCTTTGATGGGAAAAGCTGCTCTTGCCGCAGACTTTGCGGTGGTGACATCAGATAATCCTCGTACTGAAGATCCGCAAGCTATTGTTGCAAATATTGTGGACGGCATGAAATCCGGGGAGGATCATTTCGTTGTTGAAGTTGATCGCAGGCAAGCAATAGCAAAAGCTATTGAGCTTGCTGAACCGGGCGATGCTATTTTGATTGCAGGAAAAGGACACGAAGATTATCAATTAGTGGGAGATAAAGTTCTTTCGTTTGACGACGTTGTTGTTGCAAGTGAAGAGCTTGAGAAGGTGTTCGGATAAGTATGCGTCTTAATGCTAAGCAGATTGCAACCTATACCGCCGCTACGGTACAGGTTGATTCAATCGAGCCTTCGAAGTTAGCAACAGGTATTACCTGGGATTCTCGTACGGTTAAACCAGGAGATGTTTACTTGGCGCTTCCTGGAGAGCGCGTTGATGGTCATGATTTTGTTGATCAGGCTCTTTGTGCGGGGGCAATTGTTGCATTGGTAATGCGCCCTATGAGCGAGCAGATTTGCATGCGTGCAAAAGAAATGGGCGCTGCAATTTTAGAAGTCAGCTCAACTACGGTAGCGCTTACTGATCTTGCGCGCGCTTGGCGCTCTCATCTTAAGGGTCATGTTATTGCGCTTACCGGTTCAACCGGAAAGACGACAACCAAGAATTTGGTTCGGGATGTTTTGTCTACCACGTACAAGGTGGTAGCTACCCACGGAAACCAAAATAATGAATTGGGCGTTCCTAAAACATTACTTGAAGCAAATCCAGAAACTGATTACGTCGTAGTTGAGATGGGCATGCGCGGTTTAGGTCAGCTTGAAAGCTTATGCGAATTCGTGAAGCCTGACTATGCGCTCGTCACCAATACGGGCGAGAGCCACATTGAGCTTTTGGGTTCGAAGGAAGCTATCATTCAAGCGAAGTCAGAGGTAGTTTGTGCGCTAAAACCAGGCGTTGGTGTGGCAGTGCTAAACCAGGCAATGCCTGAGAGCACAAGTCTTATTGAAACAATTGCTCAGGTGGAAGAGCGCAATATTTCAGTTGTTGGCTTTGATGGATCAGGAACATGTCAGAGCAAGGCGGATGTTTTCGCTAAAGATATAGCCATAGATTCAGAAGGTAAGCCTTCTTTTACACTTTGTACACCAAAGGGCGAACAGTCTTGTTCGCTTGCTTTGCGTGGAGAGCATAACGTTAGCAATGCATGTGCAGCCGCTGCAATAGGCTACATTTGCACTGTCCCGCTTTCAAAAATAGTAGAAGGCCTTGCTTCTTCTCTTCCAGAAGTTGGTAGGCAAGAGGTTAGCAAAACGGCATCGGGCGTCATGGTTATAGATGACACCTACAACGCCAATCCTGATTCCATGCGCGCCTCTTTGACAACGTTTGCCCTGATGGATATTCAAGGCCGGCGAATTGCTGTTTTGGGCGACATGGGAGAATTGGGCGATTATGCGCAGGCCTGCCATGAAGGAATTGGAGAACTTGTCTCTCAATTACCTATTGATTATCTTTTATGCATTGGTGATTTGGCTTACCATATTGCCTCAGCTGCTAAGGAAAACGGCTTTCCTGGTGATAAGATAATGACCACAACGTCTAAGGGCGAAGCTCTTGGTATCTTAGAGCCATTAGTAAAACAAGGCGATGCAGTTCTTGTGAAAGCCTCGCACTCCATGGCGCTTGATAGAATTGTCAGGGGGCTTTTAAGCTAGTTATGATTTCAATCTTTTCAGAATATCCAACCTTCATTGTTTTTTTAGCTATTGCACTGGGCACGTTGTTGACAATACTTTTGATGCCTGTATGGATTAAGTTTCTTCGATCTCATTTGATTGGTCAGCAGGTTCGCGCTGATGGCCCAGAAAGCCATTTGGTAAAGCAGGGCACTCCTACTATGGGTGGCGTCATTATGCTTTTGGCGATGGTGCTGGTTGTTTTATTTCTTGCGCGTCCAAGCGCTGAGACGTTTTTGATTTTGATTGCCATTGTTTTAACAGGCGGTCTTGGTCTTTTCGATGATGCTTCTAAGGTAATAAAAGAACGTTCCTTAGGCCTTACGCCTAAGGCAAAGCTTATTGGCCAGTTTCTTATTTCGACATTTTTTGTTCTGGCGGTTGTGAACTGGGTTGGCGTTGAGCCAACGGTTGAGATTCCGTTTGTTTATACCTTTGACCTGGGCATTTTAACAACCACGCTTCCCATAGAGACCCCTATGGGAGATTTCTCTATTCCGTGGCTCTATATCATCTTTGTTGATATTTTGCTTATGGGAATGAGCAATGCTACCAACCTGACCGATGGTCTTGATGGGCTTGCAGCTGGTACGGTAATGATTGTTATGCTGGTTATGGCAGCTATTGCTTATAAGAGCAACCTCTTAGATTCCTCTATTATTGCAGCTGCTCTTGCGGGATGTTGTATTGGTTTTCTTTGGTTTAATTCCTATCCCGCTGATATTTTTATGGGAGATACCGGATCTCTTGCTTTAGGCACCGCACTTGGTTGCATTGCAGTTGTAACTAAGACAGAAGTTTGTTCTCTTATTATCGGAGGTCTGTTTGTAATTGAGGCTCTTTCGGTAATGATTCAGGTTTTCTATTTCAAACGAACAAGAAAACGTATTTTCCTTATGGCACCTCTTCATCATCATTTTGAAAAGAAGGGATGGAGCGAAGTTAAGGTTGTTGTTCGCTTTTGGATTATTTCAGCAGCATTTGCTACGGTTGGATTCTGTATTTTCTTTGCATTGACGATGGTGGGTTAACATGAGCGACAAAGCGTTTGACACTACAAAGAAATATGCACCGTTGCATCTTGGCAAGGTGCTTATCTTGGGGCTTGGCAAAACGGGACAGGCGCTGAGCACGTATTGTTCTGGTTTGGTAGGAGAGCGCATAACGTCTCTTACTATTGCTGCAGGTGATTTTTCTAAATCTGCTCAGGCATTTGTTGATGGTTTTCCTCAAGATAAGGTACAGGTTCTTTTTGATACGCATACCTTCACGGAGTCATATGACCTTTGTATTGCAAGTCCGGGCATTTCACAGTTTTCGGACTTTTATCAAAACGCAAATGCTTGTTGTACTGAGATCATAAGCGAAGTTGAATTTGCCTGGAGAGAGAGCGCTCAAGATTCTGAATGGGTTGCAATTACCGGAACTAACGGCAAGACAACCACAACCGCGTTGGTGGCTCATTTGCTCTCTGCTTGTGGCAAGCGTGCCAATGCGGTAGGAAATATTGGTGATACCTGTCTTGAGGCGGTTGCTCTAGGAAATACAGATTGCTACGTTGCTGAAGTATCTTCTTATCAGCTGGCTTCTACCAAGCTTTTCGCTCCCGATGTGGCAGTATTACTCAATATCACACCTGATCATATTAAATGGCATAAATCATTCGAAGCCTACTGTGAAGCAAAGCGCAAAGTTTTTGCTCAATGTGGCGAAGGCTCCACCATCGTGCTTGATGCAACTAACGATATCGTGCGTGAATATTTCAAAGAGCTTCGCAAAAAGTTTGAAGAGAAGAATTTAGACGTCGTTGTTCCTCTGGGAACAAAGACAGGCATAAACGAATCGATGATAGATCGTTGTGGGGCAAAGAGCGCTGCGTATTGTTACTCAGGAATGTTGGTAGTTGAGCGTGGTGGCGTTCGTGTTGAATTGATTGATCAGTCTGATCTCAACATTAAAGGTGAGCACAATGTGCTCAATGCGCTTGCGGCTGCTAGTGCAACGCTCGCATTAGTTTCTTCAGATGCTTATGATGCACTTCGTCAGGCACTGGCAAGTTTCAAGCCTCTTGAGCATCGTATTGAGCCGTGTGGCACGGTCGAAGGTATTCGCTGTTACAACGACTCAAAAGCAACCAATGTTGACGCAACGCTTAAAGCGCTTGCTGCATTTGGTGAAGAAAAGCCATTTGTTCTTTTAGGCGGAGATGACAAAGGCACTGACCTTTCAGAATTGGTAGCTGAAGCCAATAAGCACACCAAAGGTGTTGTTTGTTTTGGCGCTGCTGGCCCGCGTTTTTTTGAAGCGTTTAAGCAGGCTACTATTCCCGTATTTTCTGCTGACCATTTAGAGGATGCGCTTGATGTTGCACTCTCTCAGACATCAAAAGGTGATATTGTTATCCTCTCTCCGGCATGCGCTTCCTTTGATGAATTTAGTTGTTTTGAGGAACGCGGAGAAGTTTTTAAAGAGCTTGTAGCAAAACGGGCGAACGAGAGGGGAGCCTAATTCGAATATGGACAGGGCGAACAACGCACAACAAAAACGAACCAAAACGCCCTCAAGATCATTTTTACAAAGTGCTCCTGCTTCGGTAATGAAGCCGCGTTTGATGGTTATTCTTTCTGCTACAGCACTCCTGGTGCTTGGCTTGGTGATGGTTTTTTCCGCTTCTTCCATTACTGGATATGTGGAACAGGGAAGCGCTATCTCAGAGGCTGTCAAACAGGTTGGCTATTCTGTTCTTGGAATTGTCGCCATTGTTCTTATTGTTGCTTTTTGTTCAGAAGAGCGTCTGCGTGGTAGATTGGGGCTTGCCTATTGGATTTTCTGCATGGGTCTCATCCTAATTACTGCTGTTATGGGCACGGTAGGCTTAGGCGCAAAGCGTTGGCTCGTTATTGGCTCTATTTCTTTGCAACCTTCTGAACTTGCCAAAATTGCCATTGCCATCATGACGGCGCGCATTATTTGTGACCTAAATGAAGGAACCATAGATGCAGTCGGTTTTGTCAAAAGAGTTGTTATTTATGTTCTCGGTCCTCTTGCGCTTATTCTTGTTGCACAAAGCGATCTTGGAACTACTATGATTTGCTTGGTGGCATTTGTTGTTGCAGTATGGTTAGGAGGAGCTAGCCCTCGTGTTATCGGTGGGATTATTGCGGCGGTAGTTGTCCTTGGAATTATTATGACCGTGACTACAGGGTATCGCTCTGACCGAATGAGTTTTCTTAATCCGTGGGCTGACCCGGATGGAACGGGATATCAGCTCATTCACTCTTTCAAGGCGTTTGCTGCGGGAGGCCTTTTTGGCTTGGGAATAGGTAATTCCTACGAAAAACTTCTCTATCTTCCTGAAGCAGAAACAGATTTTATTTTTTCCATCATCGGAGAAGAACTTGGTTTGGTCGGAGCCTTATTAGTGGTAGCTCTCTTTTTGGTATTTCTAAGAGGGGGTTTGCATATAGCTCGTCAAGCATCAAGTGACTTTGGGTTGGTGCTTGTGGGGTCTCTTTCTGCCATGTTGGTCTTTCAGGCATATCTCAACATTGCCTGCGTGTTGGGCTTATTCCCTACCACCGGAAAACCGTTGCCTTTTATTTCTTCAGGTGGGTCTTCGCTGGTTTCTTCGTTGCTTATTGTGGGGATAATTTTGATGATTTCGTTTAAGTCATCAAAGAGCAAAGAGATAAAGAATAAAAGAGACAACCTTCGCGTTGTTACGTCGTATTCATCTCCATCCATCCGAAACGAAAGAGACAGATCAGGACAGTTTGGCGGACGTCCCCTCTCAACGTCTGGTCAGTCGGCTATGATGAGAGGTGCACCGCGGTCAAGAAGATCGCATAACAACCAAGCTGGATTTGGTCCAGACCGACTACGAGATACTACTTCAAGAAGGAGATGACTATGCGCATCGTATTATCAGGCGGTGGAACGGCAGGTCATATAAATCCTGCCCTTGCCTTAGCGGAAGTCCTTATTGAAAGAGGGCATGAAGTATTTTATGCGGGAACTCCTCAAGGGGTTGAAGCGCGTTTAGTTGCCGAAGCTAAGCTTCCTTTTAAAGCCTTTGAGGCAAAAGGTTTTAATCGCCATCATCCTAAAACAATCTTTTCGGCGGTACATATCATTGAAAAGAGCTCAAAGCTTGCAGGTAAGTGGTTTGAAGAAATAAAACCTGATGTGGTGGTAGCTTTTGGTGGCTATGTTTGCATTCCTGTTGGTCAAGCAGCAAAGAAAATGGGAATTCCTTTAGTGGTGCATGAGCAGAATTCTGTCATGGGAATGGCAAATAAGTACCTCAGTAAAACAGCTCGTGCAGTTGCGCTCACCTATGAAGTGGCAGGCGCTCCGGTTCAGCATAAAGAAAAGATAGTAGTTACGGGAAATCCGGTACGCTCTTCGGTATTAAAATCAACACGTAAAGAAGGGCGTGAGTTGCTGGGAATTCCAGACGAAGCTTTGTTTTTACTTGTTTTTGGAGGAAGCCTAGGAGCTCGTCATCTTAATAGCGCTATTGTTTCCATGAAGCAGGAATTGCTCAATATCGATAATCTCTACATTGTGCATATCACCGGCCCTAAAGAACTGGATACCGTAGAAGAGGCGCTGGCCTTAAGCGAAGAAGAGAAAAAGCGCTATTTGGTTATGGGCTATCAGAACAGAATGGGCGAGACATTAGCTGCATGCGATATGGTTATTTCGCGTGCGGGGGCAACGTCTTTAGCTGAAATTTCTGCGCTTTGTATTCCTGCTATTTTGGTTCCGTTTCCGTTTGCAACCGCCGATCATCAAACGGTCAATGCACGTTCGTATGTTGAAGCGGGTGCTGCATGGATGATGGCCGATGATAAAGTTGAGTCTCCGGAGTTTAAAGAGCTTGTATTATCGTTAGTAAACGATGGCGAAGTTCGTGAAAAAATGAGCAAAGCTGCCGAAGGCTTTGAAACAGGAGAAGCTGCCACTAAATTGGCAGATGTTGTGTTGAATGCAGCGCAGTAAAGCAGTCATGCTTACAATGTGTTGCAGTTCTAGGAGGATATATCGTGGCTCAAGACCAGATTAAAAAAATACATTTCATTGGTATCGGTGGCGTTGGAATGAGCGGTATTGCTCGGGTGGCCTATGAGCAAGGGATGGAAGTTTCCGGCTCTGATTTAAAGGAGAGTCGCTATACCAAACAGCTCAGAGAAGTGGGCATACAGGTCTTTATTGGTCAAAGTGCGCAAAATATTCTTGACGTAAACCCTGACGTTGTTGTTGTTTCAACAGCAATTTTGGATAACAATCCTGAACTTATTCAGGCTAAAGAAAGCGGTCTTACCATTTGGCATAGAGCTAAAATGCTTGCTCAACTAGGAAAAGGAAAGAAAACCCTCGCGGTAGCTGGCACGCATGGCAAGACTACTTCTTCATCAATGCTTTCTTCAACCGTTGACGCTATGGGCTATGATCCTACCTTTTTGATTGGCGGAATTGTTCGCGCTTATAATTCGAATGCGCATTCAGGTACGGGTGAATATTATGTTGTAGAGGCTGATGAGAGCGATAAATCGTTCACGTATCTTGATCCTCTTTCGGTTTTGGTAACCAATATTGAAGCCGATCATCTAGATCATTATGAAAATCTTGATGAAATATATTCGCTCTTTTCAGATTTCATGTCTTCGGTTTCTGACGAGGGCTGTTGCGTGGTATGCGGTGATGACAAAGCATTGGTTGACGTTGCGCGCAAAACAGGCAAAAAGGTTTACACCTATGGTTCTACCGAAGAGTGCGATACGGTAGTTACCCAGTATGAAACCAAGGGCATTTCTACTAAATTTGTTGCAACATTTCCTGATGGACATTCTTACGAATGTCACGTTAAGCAAAACCCCGGCTTCCATAATGCCCTCAACGCCGCAGGTGTTTTAACGCTCTTGTGGTCTGAAGGTTTTGATCTTGAAAAAGCAATAGAAAAGCTTGGCGAATTTTCTGGCGTTCGCAGAAGATTTGATCTAGTAGGAGAAGTTGCAGGGGTGACTATTGTTGATGACTACGCACATCATCCTACCGAGATAGCTGCAACTATTAAAGCGGCAAAAGCGCTTGATTTTAATCACGTGCATGTTATCTTCCAGCCTCATCGCTATTCTCGCGTAAAGCTGTTTACTGAAGTGCTCAAAGATGAATTTTCAAGTGCCTTTAATGATGCTGATCGCGTTACCTTTATGGATGTATATCCAGCAGGAGAAATGCCCATACCGGGCGTTTCGGGTGCTACCTTCCTTCAAACCGTGCTTGAAAATCCTAACCATCCAAAGCAGACTGAATATGTCGCTCGCCGTATGGAGGTAGTAGAGCGCGTAGCTAGCCAGTTAGAAGAGCATGATTTGGTTATCACCATGGGTGCTGGCGACGTTACCGCAATAGGTCCTGAGCTTTTCGCTTACCTCAAAGAACAGAACGGAACCAAATAATGGCTGCCCGGCATGCTTCAGATTTGGAGCTCCTTCAGTTTGATGATGAATTTGAAGGCGAAGTGCGCCTTGATGAACCTATGTCTCGGCATACTACGTATCGTATAGGTGGGCCAGCGCGTGCTTTTGTTGAGGTCTATTCTATTGCTGCTTTGAGAACCATCATTGAGCTATGCAAAAAAGAAGGACTTGAATGGTGTGCTGTTGGCAAGGGTTCAAACCTTCTTGTTTCAGACGAAGGTTACAAAGGTATTGCTCTTGCCTTGTCGGGAGACTTTAGAAAATGGCATTTTGATGATGAAACGCGCAGGGTTGTTGTTGGCGCGGGCACTATTTTGTCTCGACTTGTTCAGGAAGTTTTTCATCGCGGATATTCGGGTATGGAATTTGCGGTTGGTACCCCTGGAACCGTAGGGGGAGCTCTTAGGATGAATGCGGGTACCAAAGATGACTGGATTGGTTCCCGCGTGGTTTCTGTTACTACCTTGCGTCCCAATGAAGGGTTAGTGCGCTATGTAAAAGGAGATATTGAATGGGGCTATCGTTCTACTTCTTTTGATCCCGAAGAGATCATTGTGGAAGTTGAGCTTCAGCTTGAACCTTCGCTCTCTGGTGCCGTGCATGAAAGAATGAGCAACCTTTTGGCTAAGCGCAAAGAAAGTCAGCCACTTAATTATCCTTCTTGCGGGAGTGTATTTCGCAACCCGGAAGGATATTCGGCGGGCGCTCTTATTGATGAGGTTGGATTAAAGGGAGCAACCTGTGGTGGCGCGCAAATTTCAGAAAAACACGCCAATTTTATTGTTAATAAAGACAAAGCAAGCGCACAAGATGTCATAAATCTTATTACGCTTGCTCATGATAAGGTGAAGGAACGCTATGGGGTCGAACTCCAGACAGAGGTCCGCTTCCTCGGATTCTAGGAAATATACCTCTCGCAACAAAAATGCATCAGTGCGCCCCAGTTCTATTAAGGGGCGTCCAAGCCAGAGCCGTTCGGTTAGAATGCCACAGGGCTCGGCTTATTCGCGTGCCCGCGTGCGTTCATATTCGGATGCTAATCAACAAACCAAACGAGTTTCCCATGATGCCTATCGAAGACCTTCGGCAAATATGGGTGGCGCGCGCGGAACAAGTGGCAGATCTGATGTCAGAGGGCATGACCCGGTTCGCTCGGTGAGCGTCTCTCAAGTGCGTGATGCATCACGTATGACAAAACAAAAGGCTCCTTCGCGCTTTCGTGGCATTTTGATTGCGATTCTTGTTATCGTTGCAGTTTTGGGTATTGCAGGCGTGGTTATATATCATCTAGATCTTTTCCCGGTATCGAAAGTTACCGTATCAGGGGCTGATCACCTTACCGCTGAAGAAATGACAGAACTGGCAGCCGTTCCGCAAGATACCACGCTTATACGTGTTGACACAGCAGGGATTGAATCAAGGCTTAAATCTAATCCGTGGGTCAAAGAAGCAAGCGTTGAGCGCGTATTCCCTGATACTGTCAATCTCAAAATTACAGAACGTGAAATTACGGCAATAGTTGAGGTGCTGGTCGACGATTCAAAAACCACTCAGACCTGGGCTTTAGCCTCTGACGGAATGTGGCTTATGAAAATTCCTGATCGAAATAGTGATGAGGGAAAGCAGCTGGCAAGTACCATTTATGAAGAAGTGGACAGTAAATTAAAAATTTCCCAGGTTCCTTATGGCTCGGTGCCTGAGGCGGGAACAATCTGTAAAAATGCTAACATTTCAAATGCCCTTTCCGTTATTGATGGCATGACCACTGATCTTGCAAGTCAGGTTAAACAGGTAACCGCTTCAAGCAGTGAATCAACTACGCTCATTTTGAATAACGGTATTGAGATTGCTTTTGGTGATTCTTCGAATCTTCGCGATAAAGAGCGCGTATGCTTAGAGCTAATGGAAGAATACCCCAATCAAATCTCTTACATAAACGTTAGAGTGGTTAACAAGCCTGTTTGGCGTTCTGTTTAGGGTTTGGAATGTGTGAAGTTGTTTTGCAAACAACTTGGCATTGTGTAAAATATGAACGATATGCACAAAGACTAATTTCTTGGTGCAAGCAAAATGACAAAATTGAAAGCGAGCAAATATGCAACAGATTCTCGGTTCAGACAATCTCGCAGTAATTAAGGTTGTTGGCGTTGGCGGTGGCGGAACGAATGCCGTCAATCGAATGGTTGAAGCAGGCGTTAAGGGTGTTGAGTTCATCGCGGTAAATACTGACCGTCAAGCATTGCTTC
Source organism: bacterium (assembly GCA_963586955.1). Classification (GTDB taxonomy): domain Bacteria; phylum Actinomycetota; class Coriobacteriia; order Coriobacteriales; family Eggerthellaceae; genus Anaerotardibacter. Next base: position 25,597 of record CAVABR010000011.1, on the reverse strand, counting down.
TCTCAGATGCAGATAAAACTATTCATATTGGTGAAGAAATTACGCGCGGATTGGGCGCTGGCGCAAACCCTGAGGTTGGATGCCAAGCAGCTGAAGAATCCCGTGCTGAAATTCGTGAAGCACTCGGCGATGCCGATATGGTATTTGTAACCGCAGGCGAAGGTGGCGGAACTGGTACTGGCGCTGCTCCTATTGTTGCTGAAATTGCACGAGAAGAAATTGGCGCTTTGACCGTAGGCATTGTAACGAAGCCTTTTAGCTTTGAAGGACGTTTGCGTCGCAATCAGGCAGAACAAGGTATTGATTTCCTTGGTCAAAAAGTTGACACGCTCATTGTTATTCCTAATGATCGCTTGTTGGAAATTGTTGATAAGAAAACCAGTATGCTTGACGCTTTCCGTATTGCTGACGATACCTTGCGTCAAGGCATTCAGGGTGTGACTGACCTCATTACTATTCCTGGTTTGATCAACCTTGACTTCGCAGACATTCGCACGGTAATGAAAGATGCGGGTACCGCTATGATGGGTATCGGTATTTCTTCTGGTGATTCTCGTGCATTGGATGCTGCACAGCAGGCTATCAATTCCAACTTGTTGGAAACTTCCATTGCAGGAGCTTCGCGCATCTTGTTCTCAATTGCCGGCGGTCCTGATTTGGCACTTGCTGAAGTTGATGAGGCGGCGCGCGTTGTTGAGGCTTGCGCTGATGAGAATGCCAATATTATCTACGGACAAATTGTTGATCCTGATATGGGTGAAGATATTCGTATCACGGTTATTGCAACAGGTTTTAAGGCTAATAATAATCAAGCTACGATGGACTTCTCTCGCAAGGACAATATGTTTGCTCCAACAGCACCATCAACAGTTAGCTCGTATACCCAAAATCAAGTAAGTGCAGCTTCGCAGCAAACAACTCCAATGTATTCCACAACGGACAAACCCCGCTTTGCTGACGAAGATTACATTCCAGATTTCTTGAAAAGACAATAAGTCTTGAATAGTCAGATGCTTTCAACCCTCGACTTGCCTTTGCCTAGGTTGGTCGAGGGTTGTTTTTCCTCTTTAGAGGTTTTCACTGATGAGGCGCTTTTTGAGGCATGCGGGGTTAGAGTTGCCTTTACTAAGCGCACAGGTGGTGTTAGTTCCGGGGCGTATGATTCGCTGAATCTTGGTTCTCATGTTGATGATGATCTTGCCTGCGTTGAAAAAAACCGCTCACTTCTTATGGGTGCTTTGGCAGATGCTTCCTGTGATTTGATTGTTCCCAAGCAAGTTCATGGCGATGAAGTCTTGACGCTTCATTCCAAAGATGACGTGGCGCGCGTGTCAGATCAAGCTGCGCAAGGAGCAGACGCAATAACAGTTGAAGCGCATCAGGTGGGCGCTTTGCTTTGTTTTGCCGATTGTGTTCCCGTGATAGCGGTCAATCCTGCTGGTATTTTTTCTGTCATTCATGCCGGTTGGCGTGGCGTAGAGAATCAAATTGCACAAAAGGCAATCAAGCTGATGAATGAGCGCACTTCAGCTTTGACAGGCGTTTCGCTAGGGAAACTTTTGGCAAATACCAATGTCTATATTGGTCCTTATATCCATGCCGAATGCTTTGAAACAAACGAAGAAGTACATCAGTTGTTTGTCTCAAAATTTGGCGAAGAGTGCTCTTTCGATGCAAGACACATTGATCTTGGGCAGGCGCTACGTATTCAGATTGAGCGAATTGGCATACCGAGCGATCGTATTGCTGATGTTGATTTATGTACTGTTTGCAACAATGATGATTTCTTTTCGTACCGCGCTCAAGATGGTATTGCAGGCAGACACGGAGCCTTCGCAATCCGTCTTTAATTGCTTTTATTTGTTTACGGAACGTCTATCGTTTCGTGGTGGGGAAGTGTATTTTGTCTGTCACTAGCAACCGTATTAATGCTGTTGTGCTTTAGTGTAAGAGACGAAAACATCAATGGGTGAAAACACCTTTGGTCATAAGGGGATGCAAGTAATGACCCTTTTGCCAACTTTGGAGGAATAGATTATGACAACAGCTACTCGGTATACGCGTTTGCGCGCTCAATTAGACCAAGCATGCAGAGCATCAGGACGTAAACCGGAAGACGTATTGTTGCTTGCTGTTTCAAAAACGGTAGATGTAGATCAGGTGGAGCTTGCAATACAGGCGGGCGCACATGCTTTTGGCGAAAATCGCCCCGATGAGCTTTTGCGCAAGAAAAATGCATTCCCTAACGAACAGTGGCACTTTATTGGCAATATACAATCGCGCAGGATTCGCGATATTGTTTCAGCTGCTGATCTGATTCATTCGGTAGCTAAGGCTGATCATCTTTCTCGTATTGATAGAGCCGCCAAAGACCAGGGCAAAGTCCAGCGCATTTTGCTTGAAGTAAACGTTTCAGGAGAAGAAAGCAAAAGCGGATTTGCCCCCGCTGAGGTCTCTGAAGTAATTTCATCGGCTCTTGAATATCCAAATATCAAGGTATGCGGACTTATGACAATGGCGCCCCGCGCTGACGCGGATGCAGTGCAGACGTCTTTTTCAGGACTTGCACGCCTGCGTGATGAATTGCAAGCTCATTTTGACGCTCAAGGAAAAACTGTTTGCCTATCTGAACTTTCTATGGGAATGACCGAAGACTGGCAAGCAGCCGTCCCATTAGGCACTACTATAGTACGAGTGGGTCGCGCCATATTCGACGATATGTTTGAATAACTGAAAGGGTTAAACAAATGAATTTTCCCCGTTCTTCGAAAACACCCGGAGAATTTTTAAATAGTCTTAAAGATAAAATAGCTTCGCAGAGCCAAAGAAGAGGTCGCGATGACTATTATGATGACGGTTACTATGATGAGCCAGAAGCCGAATTTAACGACGTGATGATTGATGGTGTGAATAACTACGATTCATACGGTTATGATCCAGCATATGATGAATACGGATACTCCACCCGTTCTTCTTCGTCTCGTTATCAAACCTCTGCGCCTCATCTTGTTTCTTCTGATACTGCTCGCGCTTCAGCTTCTTCGTTGGGGTTGGGGGCAGGTTATGCGGAGACACCATTACGTACCGCACAGGCTTCACCTCGAACTACCGAGCGCTTTTCGGTAGTTAAAGATGAGGATCTCAATAATGGCGTGAGGGAATATAGCACGCCTTTGTCTTCCTATGGAGAATTTGTTTCACCGTATAAGGAAAATCAAGCCAACCAGTTTGCTTCTGCTTCGACTAATGATGCGTTTTCAGCAACTCAGAAAACGCAAGACAAACAAAGTGGCCTCGATAAGCTTTTTTCTCCTACCACACCTGACGCTTCTGCTGGTGTGGCGGGGAGTGTTGGAGGTGCAAGCGCATCTTCGCAAGCATCAATTGATCCTTACCAAGCTCATGAAAGCAATACGGCTTATTCCAATACTCCTACGCGCAACGTCGTAGTGATTAAACCAATTACCTATGAAGACGTTGAAGGAGTTGCCAATGCGGTTCGTGCGGGTGAAATTGTTGCTTTAGTTTTGAAAATGACGAATGATGCTCTTTCTAAAAGAGTTCTTGATTTTTCTTTTGGCGTAGCATCTGCTCTTGATGCTCGTGTTGAATACATTTCAGAAAAAGTTTTTGTGATAATGCGCGGAACTGAAATGACGCTAGAAGAAAAACACGAACTGCAAAAACAGGGAATTAACTAGCGTTTGGTACTTTTGAAAGGATAAGCCAGCATGAGTATAGTTTCGATTATTGTTGCCCTTGCAGATACGTACTGCTTGCTTATTTTTGTCTACGTGATGATGTCGTGGTTCCCTATTGGACAGGGCGTTCTCGCAGATATTTATCGTGTTTTGGGTAGAATATGTGATCCTTATCTCAATATTTTCAAGAGATTTATCCCGCCTATTGGTGGAATGATAGACATAAGCCCAATTATTGCTTTCTTTGTGTTACAGTTTGGTGTGCGGTTTATTGTATCGTTGTTTTAGCTCATCAACCAAAGTTATAGAGGGGAAATTCAATGGCAATTACTTCTACTGATATTCAAAACCAGAGCTTTAAAATTGAACGTCGTGGCTATGACGTTGATGAAGTTGATGTATTTTTAGAGCATGTTTCATCGGAAATTGATGCTCTCAATAATGAGATTGCTTCGCTTCGTTTGCAATTGAAAGAGGCAAAGACCTCTGCTCCACAGGAAAGCCAGCCAGCTCCTCGTCCTACTGAGGTAATTGGCGATTCCTCTGCTCTTGCTCAGAAAGACGCACGTATTGCAGAGCTTGAAGCTAAAGTTCGTGAACGCAAAAAGGAAGATAGTGCTATTGCGCAGGCTCTCATTATTGCGCAACGTACCGGAGACGAAATTGTATCTAAGGCAAAAGCTGAAGCTGAGCAGATTCGTCAAAATGGTGAAGAAGAGGCTCGTCGTATTCTTGATAAGGCCAACACTGAAAAAGAGCGCATTGTTGAGAACATCAATGAGCTCAATGATAATCGTGAGCAGGTTCGCATAGAGTATCAAGATCTTTTGAAGGAATTCATTGGTTCTGCCACAAAGCGCCTGACTGAAATTGGCGGAGATATTACGGGAGCTACGGTTAACCCTGATGTTTCTTCAAGCGTTTCTTCACCAAAATGGGAGCCAAGCCCAAGCACGGCAACCTATACCACGCCTACTATTTCTTCAGCTGCTCCTGCACCGGCAACACCAAAGCCTTCTGCAACTGCTAAGGATTTGTCTGGCTATGGAGACGCGGACGATTCCTTCTCATTTGATGAGATTGACTAGGTGCTTTAACTAGATTTAGCTAAGGTATTATATGAAAACGGATTGGCCAGCCTTTGAGCTGGTCAATTTTTTCTTAGGTCCCCTTTTTCTATAACCTCTCCCTTGCAAGTTCATGGCAATGAAGCCCTAGACGCTCCATGCTAATTTCCGTATAAGCCGGAAAACATTAGTTTGGTTGACATATACCGCAGGCAAGGGCTTTTTTGCGAAAAAGAAAAATGAGTGGGTCTATAAGCCGGGTTCTGTAATAAGCAACCATTTATCTCGATTGCATGTTGCCATGCAACTCTAGCACGCAACCCGAACGCACGGAAAGGCAACCGTATGGCGCTCCTATTTGCGCTTGCTTCGGATGGGGTTTACCAAGCCACATTGTTACCAATGTGCTGGTGCGCTTTTACCGCACCGTTTCAGCTTTTCCTTCAAAAGAAGGAGTTTTCTTTTCTGTGGCACTGATCCGTCGGGTCGCCCCGCCCAGCCGTTAGCTGGCATCCTGCCTTTTGAAGCCCGGACTTTCCTCACGTGATACGCGCGATTGCCCGACCCACTGCTTACCGTATTCTAGCAAATATTTGCGTGAAACCTTTACTAGTTTCAGCCTTTGCAAAAGCTACAATAAAGGCGAAACATCGGTAACGTGCCGGGATATGATTGAAACATCTTACTGAGAGAGGAGCGTAACCATAATGTCTTTGTGCTTAGTAGTTGGCGCAGCGCCTTCTAGCCATAAAGCTCTTGATTTCATTTTAGAGGCGGTATCGTATGATGCGATTGTTGCAGCGGATGGCGGGTATGAAACACTCAAACAAAGAAATATTGAACCCTATGCCACGTTTGGGGATTTTGATTCGCTTGGATATATACCAAATACGCCCCGCCTTATGACTTTCGATACGCACAAAGACTATACGGATCTTGATTTAGCGCTTCAGTGGGTACAAAAAGAGGGGTTTGACCAGGTGATTCTCTGTGACTGCTTGTCGGCGCGCCTTGATCATTCAATTGGTAATTTGCAACTCTTGATCAAATATGCAAAAGAGGGACTCTGTATTGGGGGAGCAACTGATGCAGAAATGGTGGTTCCGCTGGTTGCGCCCGGTCCTTTTTCGGCTCTTGGTTTTGCTGAAGGTGCCTGGGGGACGCTCTCGGTTATGTCGCATAGCGATAAGGCCTACGGGGTATCAGAATATGGCCTTGAATATGGCATAGAGGACGCGCTTTGTTCCAATGACGCGCTTTGGGGTATTTCTAACGAACTCATTGGCAAGCCTGCGCGCATTTCACTTAGCAAAGGTTCGCTCTGGGTTTTCTTTCCGCTCAAAGAAATTATGAAATGCAAATACGGTGCTTAGGACAGATTTGGTTGAAGTGGCCGTTAATACAGTGTTTCATCCTTTGCGCCGGCATGGTCGAAGTGGCCATATAGATGCGGTGTTTAGCGCTGACTTGGTTAAAGCTCCCTTGCAAAACGACGCTTAGGGTCAACTTGTCTGGCATACCCACGCATAAGTTAGCATGTGCTTATTGCCTATATCTTCTTTAACTTTTTTTGTCTCTTGCTATTATGAAATAGTTGATTGCCGAATGCGTATTCGTGTTCGTTGTCGTATAGAAATAGAGCGCATCGGCCTACATAATCGGGGAGCTTTTAGGCGTTGTCGAAGGACGCTTAGAGGCTGAGAGGAAGCAGTGCTTCGACCCATTGAACCTGTATGGATAATGCCAACGAAGGGAGTCGTGTTATGACGCAGATTGATTCAGCGCGCGCAGGTATAATCACCCCACAAATGGAAGCAGTAGCAGCTAAAGAGCATAAAACCCCTGAAGAAATTCGCCAGGGCGTTGCATGCGGTAGTATTGCCATTCCTGCAAATATCAACCACAAAGATCTTGATGCTGAAGGCGTAGGCGAAGGGCTAAGAACCAAGGTCAATGTTAATCTTGGTATCTCGGGTGATCTTATTGATCCCGAACTTGAGCTTGAAAAAGTTCGCGTGGCGCTGGAGCTTGGCGCCGAAGGTATCATGGATCTTTCTAATCACGGAAAAACGAAGGAATTTCGCCAAAAGCTTATAGAGATGTCTCCTGCAATGATAGGTACCGTGCCTATGTACGACGCTATTGGCTATTTGGAAAAACCTCTTATTGGCATTAAGGCGCAGGACTTTCTTGATGTCATTCGTGCGCATGCTGAAGACGGCGTAGATTTCGTTACCATTCATGCGGGAATGAATCGCAGAACCATTGAATCATTCAAAGAAACGGGCCGTCTCACTAATATTGTAAGCAGGGGTGGTTCGCTTATTTTTGCTTGGATGGAAGCGACGGGTAATGAAAATCCTTTTTACGAATATTATGACGAGGTTCTAGAAATCTTGCATGAGTATGACGTCACTATCAGCATTGGGGATGCCATGCGTCCGGGCTCTACTTATGATGCAACTGACGCCGGTCAGATTTCCGAGCTTATAGAAATTGGTAAGCTTACAAAGCGCGCATGGGATGCGGGTGTTCAGGTAATGGTCGAAGGGCCAGGACACATGGCTCTTGATGAGATTGCTGCCAATATGAAGCTCCAAAAGCGTTTGTGCCACAATGCTCCGTTTTATGTATTGGGGCCTCTGGTTACTGATATAGCTCCTGGTTATGACCATATTACGGCCGCTATTGGTGGTGCTGTTGCAGCGTCAAGCGGAGCAGACTTTTTGTGCTATGTAACACCTGCCGAACATTTGCGCCTACCTGACGTCAATGATGTTCGCGAAGGCTTGGTTGCAACAAAGATTGCCGCTCATGCAGCAGATATTGCCAAGGGTATTCCTCATGCTCGTGATGTTGATAACAAGATGAGCGATGCACGACGTCGTGTTGATTGGGAAGAAATGTTTTCGCTTGCAATTGACCCGGTTAAACCGCGCGAATATTTTCAAAGTGCTCCTCCTTCAACGGATGGCACCTGCACCATGTGCGGAAAAATGTGCGCAGTTCGTACAGTCAATACCATAATGGACGGCCTTACCATTGATCTTGGCGAAGAGATGAAATAGGCGACAATCTGCTGAAGCTAGAAAGATTATATTTTGCTAACCAGTGACCTTGGTGGTAGTCCATCTTGGCAAAGAGACGGCATAAAAGGAGTATTTTGTGAAAAGTGCATTGACTATTGCGGGCTCTGATTCAAGCGGAGGCGCAGGGATTCAGGCGGACATAAAAACCATGTCGGCATTGGGCGTATTTGCCCAATCGGCAATCACAGCAATCACTGCGCAAAATACACTTGGCGTGCGAAGTGTCGAAGTAATGAGCGCGCAGATAGTGCATGATCAAATCAAGTGTGTCTTTGAGGATATTCGCCCTGATGCAGTAAAGATTGGCATGATTGCCTCGGCGGGATTGGTTGAAACAATTGCCGAAAGCCTTGCTTTTTATCAGGCTCCTTCCATTGTGCTTGATCCGGTTATGGTGGCAACCAGTGGTGCTTCACTTTCCTCAAATGATGCGGTCAATGCTTTGGCCGAGCATCTTTTTCCTTTGGCTGAGGTTGTCACCCCCAATATTCCAGAAGCAGAAGTACTTGCAGAATGCTCCATCAACTCCGAGCAAGATATGCTGGTAGCCGCACAAAAGATTCAACAAAAAGGTGCCCGGTGCGTTCTAGTAAAGGGAGGGCATTTTACCTCTGAGTCTGCATCGGGAACTACCCCTGAGCCTTCCTCTGTCTTAACCAAAGAGAGCGTCCCTACTAACAAAACTAACGAAAAGGGCAAACTTATCACTGAAAGCGCCGATGTGCTTTTAAAAAGCGATGGGTCATTTGTCTGGCTCAGGCAAGAGCGTATAGACACCAACAACACCCACGGAACAGGTTGCACGCTTTCTTCAGCCATTGCATCTTTTCTTGCGCAGGGCTTTGACGTGGAAGAATCTTGCGAAAAAGCTAAGCGGTATTTAACGCAGGCGTTGCGCCATGACATCCATTTGGGTAAGGGACATGGACCGCTTAATCACCTGTGGGAATTTTATGGCTAGTTACTTGCTATTGAGTATTTGAAGAGCTTTTTCGCTTAAAGCTTCTTTAGTAGCGGGAACTTCTCCTGATACCACCGCTTCAAGAAGAGCAGAAAGCGCCTGTCCAATTTCAGGACCTTGTGAAAAGCCCAGCTCAATGAGGTCATGTCCTGAAAGCGGGAGATCCTTAATACCAAAGCAAGCTTCTTCTTCCATCATGGTATTAAAGAGTTCTTCCAGTTCGTTTGCCATTTCAACGCGTATTTGTTGATACTGGGGCGCTTTGGAAAGATTGTCTGCGCGCATGAGATCACACATGGTATGAAAAAGGTATTCCTTCTCTTCCATATTGCGATAAAGCTTTCTAACGATGCGTTTGGTTGGCGCAGACTTTAAATAGGCATCATGGTAGCAAACCAAAAGTTCCACGTCGTGCGTGAGCTTTTTAGGGAATTTGAGGCGCTTAGCTATAGTTTTAACGTGAGTGACGCTTACCTGGGCGTGACCAGCCATGTGTCCGTACCCTTTGTCGTCAAGGATGAAAACATCAGGTTTTCCCATATCATGACAAAGTGCTGCCCATCTTCCCAGTGGAGTGACAGGCATATAATGAACAGCCCAAGCGCTATGCTCAAGCACATCATAGATGTGGTAGGTGCTCTTCTGATCAAAGCCCTTCATGGCAAGTAACTCAGGCAAAAAAACACCCAGGATATCAACGTAATCAAGAAGTATTGTTTTGCAGTTGCTACCGCAGAGCAGTTTCTCCATCTCGGTAAAAAGACGCTCTGCTGCCACAGAACCAAGGAGGTCTTTGCAAGAGAAAAGCGCCTCTTCTGTTTTTGGTTCAAGAGAAAAATTCAAGCACGATGCAAAACGAAGTGCCCTAAGTATTCGAAGCGCATCTTCTTCGAAGCGCTTTTTTGCGCATCCCACACATCGCAGAATGCTGTCTTTAATGTCTTGCAATCCGTTGTAGGGATCAATGATTCCCCTGGTTGGATGAAACGCAAGCGCGTTGCAGGTGAAATCTCTTCGTGCTAAATCTTCTTCGATACTTGTTACAAACCGAACAGCATCGGGATGGCGCTGATCAGTATAAGTGCCATCACTGCGATAGGTGGTAATTTCAAAAGGGATATCATTGAGAATAGCTGTTATAGTGCCATGTTTGATGCCGGTTTCATATACGGCAAGGCCTTGGGCACGAAGAACTTCTTTGCTCTGTTCGGGAAGTGCGCTGGTTGCAAGGTCAAAATCATGGGAGTCTTTGCCTTGAATAGAATCGCGCACGTATCCACCAACAAACCATGCTTCATAGCCGGCTTCTTCTAATATTTTAAGCACCGTAAGCGCTTCGTTTGGGAGGCGAAAACTGACGTTGTTAAATAAAAAAGACGCACCTGTATGTTCAGGCGTAGTTAGCTCCTGTGATAAGGTGCGTCTTTTGTTCATTAATACATCCTTTCGGGATTAGCGACCTGTCCAAACAGGATCTCGTTTTTCGGCAAAAGCAGTAGATCCTTCGTGAGCATCTTCGCTTCCGCGGGTAATCTTTTCGTACTTTTCTACCACATCCCAACCATGCGAAGGATAGATGGAACATTCACTCATGGTTTCATAAGCGGTTCGCTTTGAATATTTGATAGAAAGCGGTGCGCCGAGCGTGATTTTTTGAGCAAGTTCTATTGCTTTGTCGAGCACCTGATCATCAGGAACAGCATAGTTAATAAGCCCCCAGTCAACTGCTTTTTGAGCAGAAATAGGCTCAGCTACCAAGAGTAATTCATTAGCAAGTTTGGTAGGAATTTGCTGAGCAAGGCGCAAAAGCGTTCCGCCCCCTGCGCAGGTAAGACCAACGCGAGGCTCAGGCAAACCAAAGATGGAGTCAGTTGCCGCAACGCAAAGGTCACTTGAAACTACAATTTCAACGCCTCCGCCTAAAGCCTTGCCATGAACTGCGGAAATGATGGGTTTGTCAAAATATTTTTTCGTCATACCCGCAAAGCCCCATTTTTCTTTTCCTTCGGGCATGCGGAATGTTCCGTTTGAAATTTCTTTTAAGTCAGAACCTGCGCAAAAAACATCTCCGTTGTTGGTGAGTATGCAAACGCGGAGATCGTCATTTTTGTCCCAGTAATCAAGTGCGTTACTGAGATCTTCTTGCATTTGATTGTTGATGGCATTTTTTGCTTCAAGCCTGTTGAAGGTGATGATGAAGATTGAATCACGTTCTTCGGTGATGATGGTTTCGAAGTCCATGGATTCCCCCTATCTAGTTTTTGTGTCTTTCCCCTGTATAAAAGTATAGTCTTTAAAAGAGAAAACATGAACGAGTGGCGGGATGATTTTTTTGATTTGCGCAACGTTTCGCAGAATGTTTTTTCGGTAGAGCAACATTTAAGATTCTTTCGAATTATTTTCAAAAACATGGGATACAATTCCCGCAGGTACTGGGAAATACAACTTCCGCAAGCACATAGGATACAATTTCTGCAAGCAAAGAAACTGGCATCGTTGGTAAGGAAATCTTTATGTTGGATGAACTTCATATTTCAAATGTTGCGCTTATACGTAACGCGTGGTTTGCTCCAGCAGATTCTTTTACCGTAATAACGGGTGAGACGGGATCGGGCAAAACCGCTCTTCTCAATGCGCTCAAGTTGGTAATTGGTGCCCGCGGAGAAGCATCTATGGTAAGCGAAGGCGAAGAGGAACTTACCGTTGAAGGACGCTTTTTTTCTCAGGATAGCAACGAGGAAGACTTGGTGGTTCGTCGCATAAATGCTAAAGGTAGATCGCGGGTGACAATTAACGGATCCATGGCGCAGGTCAAAGAGCTTTCGCAAGGAATTGGTGCTTCAGTTGATCTGTGTGGCCAGCATGAACACCAGCGTCTCATGGATATTACTCATCAGCGAAAACTTCTTGATTCATGGGGCGGAAAACCTGTCGAAGATGCGTATGATGCCTATCAGGATGCTTATGCAGAAGTATCGCGCGCAAGGGCAGAACTTAAGCGCTGTCAAGAAGAGATAAATTCAGGTGAAGAGCGTCTTGAAGAGGCAAAGTTTATTGTCAGAAGGATAGAAGAGGTTGATCCTCAGGTTGGCGAATATGAAGCGCTTCTTGAGGAGCTTCCCCGGTTTGAGCATGCTGAAGCTTTAATGCATTCAGCGCAAGTGGTTCATGAGAGCCTTTCAGGGGAGCGGGCGGTACTGGAAAGCCTTGATGAAGTCATAGCTTCGCTTGAATCTATGGTTGCCATTGATACAAAGCTCTCTGAGGCATTGCAAGAAGCACGAAGCTCATACTATTCCTTAGAAGATGTACTGCAGAGTGTCTCTGCATACCGCGCATCGATTGACTTTTCGCAAGAGGAACTGGAATTCAAACAAGAGCGCATAGCTCAATTTCAAGGCTTGATGCGCGCCTATGGTCCGCGCATGGAAGATGTTTTTGAATGCTTAGAGCAAAATAAATCATTTCTTTTGCGCTTTACTTCCCGAGAAGAATTGCTCTCTCAAGCGCAGACAAATGTAAATAAAGCAGAAAAGAAACTTTCTCAAACTGCCTATACACTTTCTAAAGCACGTCATAAGGCTTTGCCAAGCTTTCTTGATGCGGTAAATGCTCAGCTGGAGCGCCTTGAGATGGGTTCAGCGCATTTAGAGGGCGAATTTAGGGATTTAGAATACGAAAAATGGACCAAAGAAGGTTCGCAAACCTTTGAGCTCTTATTTGTTCCTGCCAAAGATCTTAAACCACAAAAACTCAACCAAATTGCTTCAGGTGGTGAAATGAGCAGGGTAATGCTTGCCATAAAAGTGGTATTGGGAGAGCGCGATGAAGTTGATACGCTGGTCTTTGATGAAATTGATGCGGGAGTAGGGGGACAAACTGCCCGTGCACTTGCTTCTGTTTTGAAAGATCTTTCGCTTACTCATCAAGTTATAGTAGTTACCCACTTGCCTCAAGTTGCGGTCTGTGCCGATAAGCATTTTTGTGTGAAAAAAGCTGAAGATGACCAAGGAGTTCAAACCACGATAGAACTTTTGGAAGACACGGAAAGAGAACATGAAATTGCTCGTATGCTTTCTGGAAAGGTAAATGAAATTTCCTTAGCTCATGCAAAAGAGCTTCTTGGAAGCAGTGAAGCTTAAACGCTTTTAAAGGCGCTGGTGTTCCTTGTATACAAAGCTTTCTGTGAGTGATGAAGTTTAAGGGTTAAAAAAGTTTTTTATTGCGAAAATAAAAAGGTTTGGTAGTATAAACCCCGTCTTATTAATTTCCCTTCAGCATCATAGGCGTGCAACAACGCCCGATTTATGTCATTTTGGGCTACGCTTGTGTATTTATTTACGAGTCTTAAGGAGGACTTAGGTGAAATTCTTTCTAGATACTGCTGACCTTGCAGAAATCGAAGAAGCAGCAAGCTGGGGAGCCCTTGCTGGTGTAACAACCAATCCATCATTGTATTCACGCATTGGTGGAAAACTTGATGATTTTCATGATCACATCAAGCGTATTTGCGATCTTGTAGATGGACCTGTTTCTGCAGAATCAGTTGCTATGACTCGTGATGAAATTATTGCTGATGGTCGCAAGCTTGCTTCTATCGCTGATAACGTGGTAGTAAAGATTCCTACTATGGTTGAAGGCCTTGCTGCAACTAAAGTTCTTGCTTCAGAAGGTATTGCGGTCAACATGACACTTTGCTTTACTGTTCCACAAGCAATTCTTGCAGCACGAGCAGGCGCTCGTTATATCTCTCCTTTCGTAGGACGCTTCGATGATATTTCCGAAGACGGTCTTTTCCAACTTGAAAATGTTGTAAGCGCTGTTAACAATTACGATTTCGGTCATGATGTTGAAATCATTGCAGCTTCAATTCGCAGTGCAAATCATGTAACCCAGGCAGCGCTTATGGGAGCAGATATTGCTACCGTTCCCTTTGCTGTTTTGAAGAAATGTGTTGAACATCCTCTTACTGATCGTGGTTTAGAGTCATTCCTTAAGGACTGGGAGAAGGTTCAAAACGCATGAGTGAAATTGAATCCGAAGAGACATCGGAATCGCTAGCTAGTCCTGCTCCGTCAGACGAGCCAAAAGAAAAAAAGACCCGCACGCGCAAGAAAGCGGAGCCTAAAAAGGACGAATCTGACGCAGAGGAAAAGCCCAAAAAGCGTACCAGAGCAAAAGCATCGGAAAAGTCAGCTTCTGAAGAAGAGGCTCCTGAAAAGGCTGAATCCAAGGAAAAGCCTAAGGAAAAAGAGGATTCAAAAGAATCTTCTAAGGCATCTGATGAGCAAAGTGGTGACGCTTCGGCTGATGCAAAGTCAGAAGAGCAGGCATCTGATAATTCTCAGAAGAACCAACAGCGCAAACAGCAGCGCTCATCCAAAAAGAATAACAACCATCGCCGTTCTCGTAGACAGCATGGTGGTAACGGCTCAAGAAGAGAACCAGTTGTTCCTCAAACCACGCGCGAAGATCTTGAAAAGCTTAAGGTTGTTGAATTGCGCGCAAAGGCAAAGGAGCTTGGCGTTGAATCTAAGGGCTTGAAAAAGGCAGAGCTTGTTGAGGTTGTTTTAGGCGCTGCGGTAAAAGCAGAAGGCTTTGTTGATACTGAGGGAATCCTTGACATTCTCTCTGACGGCTATGGCTTTTTGCGCACCAAAGGTTATTTACCAAGCGAAGAAGATGTATATGTTGGTCTTTCTACTATTCGCCGTAACGGCTTGCGTAAGGGAGACTACATAACCGGACAGGTTCGTCCTCCTCGTGATAACGAAAAATATGCAGCTTTGCAAAAGGTTAATACGGTCAATGGTATTGCGCTTGAAGAGTTAGGAAAACGTATTCGTTTTGCTGATCTAACTCCTGTTTTTCCTGATGAGCGCCTTGTTTTAGAGCATGGAAGAAATACCATTACCTCGCGTGTCATTGATCTATGTGCTCCTATTGGTAAAGGCCAGCGTGGCTTGATTGTTTCGCCTCCTAAAGCAGGTAAAACAACCATTTTGAAAGACATTGCTGCTTCTATTACTGTCAACAACCCTGAGGTGCATTTGATGTGTCTTTTGGTTGATGAACGCCCAGAAGAAGTTACTGACATGGAACGTTCTATTCATGGCGAAGTTATTTCTTCAACCTTTGATATGCCTTGCGAAAATCACGTTGCCGTCTCAGAGATGGTAATTGAACGTGCAAAGCGTTTGGTGGAAACGGGAAGAGACGTTGTAATCCTTCTTGATTCGCTTACTCGTTTGGCTCGTGCTTACAACTTAGCGCAACCTGCTTCAGGTCGTATTCTTTCGGGCGGTGTTGATTCTACAGCGCTTTATCCGCCTAAAAAGTTCTTGGGTGCAGCGCGTAATATCGAAGGGGGCGGAAGCTTGACCATTCTTGCCTCTGCGCTTATTGAAACCGGCTCTAAGATGGACGAAGTTATCTTCGAGGAATTCAAGGGAACTGGCAACATGGAAGTTAAGCTTGATCGTTCCTTGGCAGATCGCAGAATCTTCCCGGCAATTGATCCTGTTTTGTCAGGTACGCGTCGTGAGGATTTGCTCCTTGATCCTCAGGAGGCACCTTTGATCTGGGCAGTTCGTCGTATTTTGGCAAATCGCAATAATACGGAACGCTCTATGGATTCGTTAATAAAATCCCTCCAGCAAACTAAAAATAATCAGGAGTTTTTGTTGCGCGCAGCAAAAAAGGCTCAGAGTAGGCAAATAGAGGATAATATCGAATTCTAATGAGTGACGAGTAAATAGTATTTGTTTTTTTAGATCGCGCTCCAATAAGGGGCGCGATTTTTTTAAGGAGGGTACGCTATGACAGAACGCGAAAGCAATTCCGTTTATGGAGCAAGTTCCTCAAATGATGCCACAGGGGCGTCGGCGCCTCAGCCTCAACAAGCGCAGGGGGCACAACAGTCTCAGTGTGGCTCGCAGTCTCAGCCTGGGCAGGGGGCGCAACAGCCTCAGCCCGGCTCTCAACCTCAACCTGGCTGGCAATCGCAACAGCCCCAACAGTCCCAGCCCGGCTCGCAACCTCAAACACAAACCGGCTCGCAATCTCAGCCCGGCTCTCAGTCTCAACCAGAACAACCAAATGCTCACGGTTATTGGGGTCAGCCCAGCGCTTCATATGGGGTAGCCTATGGTGCTCCTAATTCGCCGGCGAAAAAATCCAAGATTCCGCTTGTTATCTTGGCGGTCGTTCTAGCGCTTATTGTTGCCCTTGCAGTGAATCTATTTGTTTCCAATACTGTTTTCGCAACAAAAAACATTGCGTTGATTCACATCGAAGGAACGATTGGGCAAGATTCTGGCGCCAACAATGCCGAGGGTCTTTTGTCGTACTTAAACGATGCCGAACAAGATGATTCGGTAGCTGCGGTAGTTTTGCGCGTTGATTCTGGTGGAGGTTATTCTGCTCAGGGTGAAGAAATGGCAAAGTATGTTAAGGATTTTTCGAAGCCTATTGTAGTTTCGTCTGGTTCTACTAATGCTTCTGCTGCTTATTTTATTTCTTCTCAGGCTGATTATATTTATGCCAATGCTTCAAGCTCTGTTGGCTCAATTGGCACCATTATCCAACTGATGGATTACTCAGATCTGCTTAAAATGCTCGGTATAGACACTACCACCATCGAATCAAGCCCAAGTAAAGATTCTAGTTACGGAACGCGCGCGTTAACTTCTGAAGAAATTGCGTACTACCAAGATCAGGTTGATAAGATCAACCAAGTTTTCATTGAGGCAGTAAGCAAGGGGCGCAACATGAGCGTGGACGACGTTAAAAAGCTTGCAACTGGCATGACCTTTACCGGTTCAGAGGGAGTAAGCAATGGCCTCGTTGACGAAGTGGGTACGCTTTCTGACGCTTGCAAAAAAGCAGCTTCGCTCGCAGGAGTTTCTCATTATGGTATTGTGAGCCTTGACGATAGCTCGTCTTACGAAGAGCTTTTGAAACTGTTAGATAATTAGTAAGAGATAGCTACAATACATACTGGTTGTTTGAACGATACGTTAGATACAAGAAAGAACGATGCGTAATGCATGCAAAAACTAAGAAACAAGTGATATGGCCTAAGCGTGCAGTAGTTACTGCGGGTATGCCTTATGGAAATAAATCTCTTCACTTCGGTCATATTGGTGGCGTGTTTGTTCCGGCCGACTGTTTTGCGCGTTTTTTAAGAGATCGTATTGGTGCAGAAAACGTTTGCTTTGTTTCAGGAACAGATTGCTTTGGCTCTCCTATAGAAGAGGGGTATCGCAAAGAAGTTGAAGCAGGTTCATTTTCTGGAACGATTGAAGAATATGTCAAGCGCAATCATGATCTGCAAAAGGAAACGCTTGATCGCTACGACATAAGCCTTGACGTTTATGAAGGAAGTGGCTTGGGTCATTGTGGCGAAGTTCACCGGGCAGTTTCAGCTGGGTTTATTGAACGCCTTCATCAAAACGGCCTTCTCCATTTAGAATCTACGCTTCAGTTCTATGACACGTCTGAAGATATGTTTCTCAATGGGCGCCAAGTCGAAGGTCATTGTCCTGTTCAAGGCTGTAAAAGCCAAAAGGCTTATGCAGACGAATGTGACTTAGGCCATCAGTATGACCCTGCTGATCTAATTAATCCGGTCTCAACGGTTTCAGGAACTGTTCCTGAAATGAGAGAGGTCAAGAATTGGTATTTTGGTTTGCCAAAGCTCTCTTATGTGGTGAAAGAATATGTCCAGCGTCTTGAGGATGATCCTCAAATTCGTCCGGTAGTAACAAAAACCATCAAAGAATTTTTAGCGCCTCCCATTATCTATATCAAAAACGAACTCTATGACGCTTATCTCAATATTGCAGATAGCCTTGGCCCTCACGAGTATCGTGAAGCAGAAAAGGGTAAACAAAGTTTTGAGATTGAGTTTGAAACTATAGAAGATCGCGACGTTGCGCGCGACATTCTTACCAAAGAGGGAATTCGCTTTAGAACAGGCAAAACGCTGGTTCCGTTCCGTATTTCCGGCAATGCAAGTTGGGGTGTTCCTGCACCTGAAATGGAAGACGTTGAGGGACTGACGGTTTGGGTTTGGCCTGAAAGCTTGTGGGCACCTATTTCGTTCACTATGGCCAGAAATGACAAATGTGGGCTTTCTCGTTCTCTTTGGCGAAAGTTCTGGTGCAAAAAGAGCGCACAAGTGTATCAGTTTATCGGTCAGGATAATCTGTACTTTTACGGCGTGGCTCAGCCAGCACTTTTTGCGGCACAACAGCTGAGTGACTCTGTTTCTTCGGATCCAGCAGAAGGGGAACTCCAGCAAACAAAGCTCATAGCAAATCATCATATTCTTTTCGGAGATAAAAAGGCTTCGTCTTCAAGTGATGTCAAGCCACCTTCGGCTGATGAATTGCTTGACTACTATACGTCTGAGCAGTTGCGTGCTCATTTTCTTGCTTTGGCGCTTGATCAAAAGTCAGTTGGGTTTAAGCCAAAGGTTTTTGAGACTGATCCCAAAAAGAAAGATGATCCGCGTGTTGCTGATCCTGTTCTTAAAGAGGGTGCGCTCCTTACTAAGGTATTTAATCGCTTGGCAAGGAGTTGCTTGTATGAAGCAAGTAAAAACTTCGAAGGATATATGCCTTTAGGTAAAGTTTCTTCAGAGGTTTTAGCTGAAGTATATAAAGTAATGAGCACCTACGATGAAACCATGTATAGAGTGGATTTGCATACCATCATGTCGTTGATGGATGAATTTATTCGCTATGCAAATAAATACTGGTCAAGCAATATCAAAATTGCTCAGCAAAATGAAGATGATGAATTGCGCAGGCAAGTTTTGGTAGATTCGTTCTTCCTGCTTCGCGTTGCAACGCTTTTGATGCATCCCATTGTTCCGCGCGGGACGGAGAAAATTTGTGACTACTTAAACTTTGAGTTCGAAGATTTCTTCAGTTGGAATTATGACTTCGACAGCATGGAAGAACTTTGTAACGCTATTGAGCTTGACGAAAAAAGGCATCGTGTTCGTGACTTGCCTCCAAGGACTGACTTCTTCAAGTTCCATCCTTCGCAAATGAAGGACAAGAAAAAGTAAGGCACGTTCAGGGGCACATTTGGGAGTGCGTTCAATAACGCGCATAGGGTAGCGAAGCGTGCTAAGAGCAACGTTGCGCGCATGCGTATCGCTTCGCTTTGGTATTGCGGTGCGCGCCTGTGGTCTTTTTCGCCCCATGCGCGACTCTTTTGTGAAGACATCTTGCATAATGGCGCGCCTATGATAAACTCAAACAGCTTGTCTTCATCTTGGTCGGAAACCAAGATATTAGTGAGGAGAATCAATGAAAAAAGACATTCATCCAGATTACGTTGACTGCACGGTAACTTGCACCTGCGGTAACACCTTCCAGACTCGTTCAACCAAGTCTGAAATTCGCGTTGATATCTGCAACGCATGCCACCCATTCTTTACGGGCACTCAGAAACTTATCGACTCAGGCGGACGTGTACAGCGTTTTGCTGATAAATTTGGCGCTGCTAAAGAGACCGTTGCTGCTCGTGAGGCTGCTAAGAAGGCAGAACGTGCAGCTGCAGTTGAAGCTGCAGAAGCTAAGAAGCGTGCAGAGCGCGAAGCAAAAGCTGCTGCTAAGGCAGAGCGTGCTGCTCAGTATGCAAAGAAGGCTGAAGAGGAGGCTGCTAAGGCTGCAGCAGAGGCTCCAGCTGAAGAAGCACAGGAAGCTGTTGTTGAAGAGGCAACTGCAGAGGCTACTGAGGCAGAAGCTAGCGCTGAGGCTCCAGCAGAAGAAGCATCTGCTGAATAACATTTAGCTTATAGGCTGATTAACCCGGGGTGAATTTTTCATCCCGGGTTGTTTTTTATGGTGAGTTTGAACAAAACGTTTGCGCATGGCTTGAGGGCGGTCAAGAACCTTTAAACTGAATAATTCGTCTTAAAGGCACGCGAAAGGCGCAAGCTGGTCTATGATTCGTTATGTGTTTGTATGGCTCGCCGGTGATTTGCTGTACGAGCTTTTGCATAGATCACGCGTTAGATAAAAATAATAGACACAACCACGCAATGTTTGAAAGGTGCAGGTTATGAATGTTGAGCTCTTGCAATATCCAGACAACCCTGAAAGAGCAGTAGCAACTGCGGCACGTCTTTGCTATGCGCCGGTAGGTGCAAAAGAGCTTATGGAAACCATGCCTGTCGAGCGCGTCCAAAGCGTTTTGTCTACCATCATGAAGTCGGGCCATTTTTCAACGCTTGAGCACGTGAGCTACACCTTTGCTGTTGATGGCGTTTCTCGCGCGCTTACTCATCAGCTGGTTCGTCATAGACTGGCAAGCTTCAATCAGCAATCTCAGCGTTATGTAAAGTTCACCCAAGGGGTTGAAACGGTAAAGCCTTCTTCGGTTTCTTCTGACGAAGAAGCTAATCGCATTTTTGACGAAGCGCTCGAAGCGGTATTAGAGGGCTACCAAAAGCTTTTAGATAAGGGAATTCCTGCCGAAGATGCTCGCTATCTTTTACCTAATGCAGCTGAGACAAAGATTGTCATAACCATGAATATTCGTGAGCTTTTGCATTTCTTTAGCTTGAGATGTTGCAATCGTGCTCAATGGGAAATACGAGAAATGGCAACACGTATGCTTGATTTGGTAAGACCAACTGCTCCCTATATCTTTATGGATGCAGGCGCACCTTGTGTTCGTGGAGCCTGCCCTGAAGGCAAGATGACCTGCGGTAATCCTTATCCGCGCATCAATAGAGACTAGACTGTTTGGTTTAATTTTTTTGCACAAAGCAGAGCACAATCGGGCACACGTAATGCATCATGGCTAAATCAGATATTAAAAGAGCATTCCAAGAAGACGGAAGCAAAAAAACGCACATTGGTGGCCAAGCGCTTATTGAAGGCATCATGATGCGCGGAAAAAATTGCTGGGCAGTTGCGGTGCGTGAACCGTCGGGGCAGGTCTATACGGAATCTCATGACCTTAAGAAAAACAGGAGCGGGGGTTTCCTTGCTTGGCCGTGTGTCAGGGGATGTGTGGCACTTTGTGACTCTCTTGGCATTGGATTTAAGGCGCTTGAGGTTTCAGCTAACCATGCGCTTATGGATGAGGAAGAAGAACAGCTTTCGGAAGCGAATTTTTCTTCAAAAGGCATATCCTCTGCAGAAGTGGTGCTGTCTCCAGAAGCACCTTTGCCTTCGGAGCAGTCTTCGTCACTAGAGGAGCCTTCGCCTTCAGAACACTCTTCTTTTGAGGAGTTTTCGCCCACAGACAGCGTTTCCTCAGAGGAACCTGAGGTAAAAAACGCTTCCTCGGAGGAGCCTTCGCCTGCTGAAAACTCATCCTCAGAGGCCTCTGACATCGCAAACTCAAGCAACGACGAAGAAGATGCTTTCGGCAAAGGCGCCATGGCTCTTTCAATGATCTTGGGTATAGCACTAGGGCTTGGGCTTTTTATTTTTCTTCCTGCGCTTGTTTCTAATTTAGTAATTGGAGATTATGACACCAATACCCTTGCTTGGAACCTGGTAGATGGTCTTGTGCGTGTTGCTATCTTTATCTTTTATGTATGGCTGATTGGACGCATGAAAGACATAAAGCGTATGTTTGCCTACCATGGCGCCGAACATAAAACTATTCATTGTTATGAGCATGGTCTTGAGCTAACCCCTGAAAATGCCCGAACATTCCCTCGGCTTCACGTGCGTTGCGGGACGGCTTTTCTTATCATGGTGATGATTTTCGCCATCTTCATCTATACGCTTGTTCCGCTTGATAAGTTTATTGTGGGCTTGGGTGTATCTGATAGCGTAGTCAAATTTATTTTGGTCTTGCTCGTTCGTATTGTTTTGCTTCCAGTAATCGCGGGTCTTTCTTATGAAGTAACCGTTAAATGGGCAGGTATGCATCCTGACAATATTTTGGTGAAAATCATCCTTTGGCCTGGCATGCAGATGCAACGCCTTACCACCAACGAGCCTGATGATGAACAGCTTGAATGTGCTATTCAAGCCATGAATATTGTCATTCAAAAAGAAGAATCTAACTAAGCGCCCGCGCGAAAAACTTCCATATTTCTTTGGCTTGTGTCTATCTTTTATTTCCTCTTCTTGCCTAATTCGTGTATGCTTGCGTACCAAGTACCTGAAAAAAGGGAATTATCCCCACGCACGTAAAATCTAGGAGAGGGGTATCGTGTGAAGTTAGTTGTTACTGAGAAAAATATCGCAGCACAAAAAATTGCTGAGTTACTTGGAGTGACAAAAGCAAAAGCGGACAAGGTCTATTCCACTCCCATTTACCGCTTTGAGCGAGATGGCGAAGAATGGGTGACCATCGGTATGAGGGGTCATATTTTAGAGCCGAATTTTGTTCCGCAACTCATCTATAAAAAAAGAGGGGGCTGGGTTGGCGTTGATGCCGATGGAGTGGTAATTCCGGCTTCAATCCCAAAAGACTTACCAAAACCTCCCTTTAAAAAGAAGAAGCCGTTTATTCCCGATGGCGTTGAATTGGGCGCCTGGAAGATGGATGCGCTTCCTTATTTGGTTTATGCGCCTATCGAAAAGCTTCCTAAAGAAAAAGACATCATTCGCTCTCTTAAAAATCTTGCGAAAAAAGCCGATTCTATCATCATTGCAACAGACTTCGACCGCGAAGGTGAGCTAATTGGTTCGGACGTTTTGACTTGCGTGAAAGAAGCAAATGATACTGCTCCTATTGCCAGAGCGCGCTATTCGGCAATTACTAAAGAAGAAATCACGCGCGCCTTTACTGATTTGGTTGATCTTGATGTCAATCTTGCCCAGGCGGGAGAATCTCGTCAGGATATCGACTTAATTTGGGGTGCTGTTTTAACGCGCTTTTTAACCATCGTTAAGTTTGCGGGCTATGGAAACGTGCGCTCTTCCGGGCGCGTGCAAACCCCTACGCTTGCACTTATTGTTGCGCGCGAACGTGAACGAATGGCTTTTGTGCCCGAAGACTACTGGGTTATCAAAGGCGAATTCAGCCATGCGGATATGGACTTTACGGCGCCTCATGCAACGGCGCGCTTCAAAAAAGAAGAGCTTGCCGATGCAGTAATGGATCATGTCAAAAATGAGAAAAAAGCGCTGGTTGCTTCTATCGAAAAGAAGAAGCGTAAAGTCTCACCTCCGGTGCCGTTCAATACCACTTCACTGATGGCAGCTGCAAGCTCTGAGGGGCTAAGCCCTGCGCGTACCATGCGTCTTGCAGAGAGTTTGTACATGGATGGCTATATTTCTTATCCTCGTGTAGACAATACAGTCTATCCTTCTTCGCTTGATTTGGCGGATATCTTGAAGCGTATTTCGGGAAATCCTGCCTATCGTCCGTATGCCGAAGCGCTTCTCAAAAAGGGAAAGCTACATGCTACCAGAGGAAAGACGGAGACTACCGATCATCCGCCTATTCATCCTACCAATATGGCAACGCCAGAACAGCTCGCGCCTGCTGAGTATAAGCTCTATAACCTTATTGCGCGCCGTTTTATGGCAACGCTTTCAGATGCTGCCATTATTGAAGGAACGAAGGTAACGCTTGAGGTTAACCATGAGCCTTTCGTGGTTAAGGGTGATGTGTTGGTTACTCCGGGCTTTAGGGCAATTTATCCTTATGGTCTTAAAAAGGACGAGCAACTACCGGCTCTCAATGAAGGCGAGACTATAACCTTTAACGGTGCTACTAAGACGAAAAAGCAAACCGAACCACCAGCGCGTTATTCTCAAGGAAAACTTATCCAAGAAATGGAAAAGCTTGGCTTGGGAACCAAATCAACCAGACACTCCATCATTGAGCGCTTATATACCGTTAAATATATTCAGAATGATCCTATCGAGCCATCTCAGTTGGGCATCGCTGTAATTGATGCGTTGGGCAAATTTGCGCCTCACGTAACAAGTCCTGATATGACTGCTAACCTAGAAGAAGAAATGACCTCCATTGCGGGTGGGTCTTCCACAAAAGAAGACGTAGTCATTCATTCGCGCAACCTTTTGGCGCAAGAGCTTAAAAACCTCATTCCTCATTCTGAAGAAGTGAAAGATGCCCTTGCAGATGCTGTAGCAGCTGACGCCTACGTTGGACCTTGTCCTAAGTGCGGAAAAGACCTTCAGCTACGTACTTCGCAAAAAACGCGCTCCATGTTTATTGGATGTGCAGGCTGGCCTGATTGCGATGTAACCTATCCGCTTCCTAAAGGAAAGATTGAAGCGCTAAAAGAGGTATGTCCAACTTGCGGAATGCCCCAGATCAAGGTAACAGCGTTTCGCTCTAAGCCACGCGTGTTGTGTATTGACCCGGAATGTGAAACCAACAAAGAGCCTGACGTAGAGGTGGGCACGTGTCCAGCCTGTGCCGAAAAGGGCAAAGAAGCAAAGCTCATTGCGCATAAGAACCCTCGTACCTTAAAGCGCTTTATTCGTTGTGAGAATTACGATGAGTGTGGTACCGGGTATCCGCTTCCTCAATATGGCGCACTTACCGCCACCGGGGAAGTATGCGAATATTGCGGGGCTCCGCTTGTTATTGTTACAACTAACAGAGGTCCATGGAAGCTGTGTCCTAATTTCTCTTGCCCTGGAAAAGAAGAGCAAGCAAAGAAAAAGGCAGCTAAGGCTTCGGCTAAGAAAACTACCAAAAAGACAACGAAGAAAACCACCAAAAAAGCTTCCACCAAAAAGACCACATCAAAAAAAGCGAGCACTGAGTAAAAAGCTCATGCTAAGTAGTGGTCAATTTGGGGAATACTGGTTTGCTTTTCGATAAAAAGAGTAAGATATTCGCAGTAGCTTTTTGCTAAGCGAAATTATGCAGATATTTGTTCAGGAGGAATAATGAGCAAGGTAACTATTGTTGGTGCAGGAAACGTTGGCGCAACTGCTGCGCATATTATTGCGTCTAAAGACATTGCTGATGTGGTATTGGTTGATGTTGCAGAGGGTCTTCCTCAGGGAAAAGCGCTTGATATGATGCATATGCGCTCTGTTGAGAAATTCAATGTCTCAGTAACGGGCACTAATGATTACGCTGCTACTAAAGACTCTGATGTTGTAGTTATCACTGCAGGCATTGCACGCAAGCCCGGTATGACGCGCGAAGATTTGCTGGGAGTAAATTCAGGCATTATGTCTTCGGTCATTGATGAGGCTATGAAGGCATCTCCTAATGCAATTTATATTTGTGTAACTAATCCACTTGACGTTATGACCTATTTGGCATTCAAAAAATCAGGTCTTCCTTCAAATCGTTTGATGGGCATGGGTGGCGTTTTGGATTCATCGCGCTTATCTTTTGCAGTTTGCGAAAAGCTTGGTTGCGCTCCATCAGATGTTGTTGCTTGGGCATTGGGTGCTCATGGTGAGGGCATGGTATGCTGGCCTCGCTATACTACCGTAAAGGGAACTCCAATCACTGAGCTTCTTTCTGAAGAAGAAGTTGATCAGGTTGTTAACCGTTGTGTAAAGGGTGGTGCAGAAGTGGTAGCACATCTAAAGACGGGTTCTGCTTATTATGCTCCTGGCGCCTCCATTGCCAAGATGGTCGAAGCTATTTTGACTGACTCAAAAGAGGTAATGAGCGTTTGCGCCTACATCGACGGGCCTTATGGTTTGCATGACCTTTACATGAACATTCCTGTTCGCCTTGGAAAGACTGGCGTAGAAGAGATTGTTGAATTTGATTTAACGGACGAAGAAATGAGTGCTTTGCATGAGTCTGCTGCAAGCGTTAAGAAGGGTCTGGAAAATCTTCCTGAGT
>CAVABR010000010.1:0-15085 GCA_963586955.1 bacterium | reverse complement strand
ACCCGCACCAATCCCCAGCGATGGATTAATCTACCGACCCGCGCTAAGTACCAACCTCGACGCCTCGTTGCCGAAACCCCAACACCCAAGCACCCGCACAAAACCCCTCTATATTCTTATGGTAAAATTTCTCACTAAATCGTTTGTTTCAAGAAGGTAGCGATGAATTCACAATCCTCTTTACTCCAGCAAGCTTTAGTAGCTCTCAAACAGGGTGAGCCTATTATTTTTCCAACGGACACTCTTTACGGATTGGGAGTGTCAGTCAAGCATGCTGAAAGTCCCGAAATCTTATACCAGCTAAAACAGCGGAGTCAGAAAAAACCCGTTGCTTGGTTGATAGCAGATCAAAACGATCTGACAAAGTATGGCAAAGTGGTTCCTGAATTCGCACTCACCCTTGCGCGAACGTTTTGGCCGGGGCCTCTTACTATCATCGTGAAAGCAAGCGAAGAAGTGCCGGTGGCGTTTCGTTCTTCAGAAGGAACAATTGGCATGCGCATGACCAAAAATCCTCATGCGCTTGGGTTAGTTAAGGAATTGGGTTGTCCTATTGCTACAACTTCCGCCAATATTTCCGGGCAAAAACCAACGAAATCTTACGCAGATATAACGCCCGAGTTGCTTTCTCAGGTTAAGTTTTCTTTTAATGACGACGAAACAAAAAGTGGCATTGCTTCAACAATCGTTGACTGCACGGGGGAGCATCCTGTTATGGTTCGCGAAGGAGCAATCACTATAAGTGACATACAAGCGCTTTCGTAAGGTGCACAAGGATGGCATTTGTTGTTTAAAAAGGGGGATTACAAATGACAGATCAAGCTAAAAATCCACAACACTCATTCTCGCGCGTTTCCTGCGTTGAGGAAACGGTTGACTCTTGCGACTACACTTCAACGCTTCGGGTGAAGATTTGGGTTCCAGTAGACGTTGAGCCAAAAGGAATTGTCCAGCTTGTTCACGGAATGGCCGAACACATTGACCGTTATGGCGAATTTGCTTCATTTCTTGCGCAACGTGGCTTCGTAGTAGTGGGGCATGATCATATCGGTCATGGAAAAAGCGCTGAAGACGAAAAGGATCTCGGTGTAATGCCTCTGTTCGGCGGAAAAGAGATCTTGGTCGCAGACACTCATCGCGTTCGCCTCTTAATCCAGTCTTGCTATGAAGATATTCCCTATTTTATCTTCGGACATTCTATGGGCAGTTTTGTCCTTCGTTGCTACCTCACTCAATATGCCGAAGGCCTTGCGGGTGCAATCATTTGCGGAACCGGAAATCAGCCCATGCTTCTTTCGCTTTTCGGATGCACGCTTGCTCGCCATATGGGCTTTATCACAGGAAAAGAATATAAGTCGCCTGTACTAGAAACAATCATCATTGGTTCTTTTTCGCTTCCGTTCCATGACGAACCATCCAAATTTGCTTGGATTTCATCAGATCCTTCGGTTGTTTCGGCTTACGAAAAAGACCCTCTGTCAGGAATCATGTTTTCAACAGGTGGTTTCGCTACCCTTACCTGTCTAAGCGCGGCAGCGTCATTGCCTCACACATATGATATTTCAAGCGAATTACCCCTTCTCTTAGTTTCAGGAGAAGAAGATTCGGTAGGAGCTTTCGGCAGAGCGCCAGTAAAGGTTGCTCACGAATATAGCAAGCATGGCGTTGAAAATGTTGAAAGTCGCGTTTATCCGGGCATGCGCCATGAAGTTCTTAACGAACCAGGAAAGTATCGTGTTTATAACGACATCCTGGATTGGCTTAAAGGGAATCTTTAAACAGCATGAAAAAATACATCATTGCCCTTGATCAGGGAACAACTTCTTCGCGCGCCATTCTGTTTGATCATGAGGGAAAAATTTGCGGGCTTGCTCAGAGCGATTTCCCGCAGTATTTTCCTCGTCCTGGATGGGTTGAGCATGATCCCAAAGAGATACTTTCAAGTCAGCTCAAGGTTTTGACTGAGTTGTTGGTCTCGCGCGGGATAAGCATTGACGAAGTAGACAGTATTGGAATTACGAACCAACGCGAAACAACCATCGTTTGGGATCGCCATACGGGCGAGCCGGTATACAACGCTCTTGTGTGGCAGTGTCGTCGCACAACGGAGATCATCGATGAGCTGTGCTCAGATGCGGAAATTCGTTCAGAAATTACCGCGCGAACAGGCCTTATTCCTGACGCTTACTATTCTGCTAGCAAGATAGCTTGGATTTTGCGTACCGTTCCTGGGGCGCGCGATCGCGCTTTGGCGGGTGATCTCATGTTCGGAACCGTGGATTCATGGCTTATTTGGCAACTGACCAACCATGCTGTCCATGCAACTGATCCCACCAACGCGAGTCGCACAATGCTATTCAATATCCATGAAGGCACCTGGGATCCCTGGTTGTGCAATTTGTTCGACATACCTATGAACATACTTCCTGAAGTGCGTCCTTCCTCGGGCAACTTTGGCATTATGAAACATCCTGTTATTGCAGGTGAAATTCCCATTTGTGGGGTTGCGGGGGACCAACAAGCGGCTTTGTTTGGGCAGTGCTGTTTTGAACCAGGTGAAGTCAAGTCAACCTTTGGAACCGGTTGCTTTCTTCTGATGCACACCGGGCGCAAAGCTCCTACTTCATCGCATGGTTTGGTGACCACGGTTGCCGCTTCTGCTTATGGACAGGATGAACGTGAAGAGCTGATGGGTGGTCAGGCAGATGCCCAAGCCGGCAATCAGACAGGAACTCAAGCGGAAAACCAAGCTGATCTTCAAGTGGTCGAAAGCCAAGCGAATCTCCAGGTAGGCGAACAAGCGCGTCCTCAAACAAGCGAATATCACGAGCAAAAATCAGCTTCGCCTAAAACTTCGCACGCACCTTCACCTTCAACCTCTCACTTACAACCGCCTCTTGAATATGCGCTTGAAGGAAGCGTCTTTATGGCGGGCGCGCTTTTGCAATGGCTCAAAGAAGGTCTGCATATCATTGATGATGTAGCAAAAACAGACGAAATTGCGCACCGTGTAGACAACAATGCGGGCGTGGTTGTTGTTCCAGCCTTTACCGGTCTTGGCGCCCCTTACTGGGATTCCGAAGCGCGAGGTGCCATTTATGGCCTCACTCGTGGAGCAACAAGTGAGCATATTGTGCGCGCTTGCTTAGAAGCTTCAGGGTATCAAGTGAGCGATGTACTTAGGGGAATGGAAGCCGACTCCAATCTAAAGGTCAAACATCTCAATGTTGACGGCGGAGCTTGCAGAAATAATTTCATGCTTGAGTTTTGCTCCGATATTTTAAATGTAGAGATATACCGTCCGAATAATGTTGAAACAACCGCGATGGGTGCAGCTTTTCTGTCGGGGCTGGCAACGGGCTTCTGGAAGAGCAAGGACGAATTGCGCTCTCTTCATTCGTTTGAACGGGTATTTTCTCCGAGCATGCAAAAAGAAACACGTATGCAACTTCTTGAGCAGTGGCATAACGCAATCGCGCGAACGTTATCGAATACGCTTCAGTGATATAGAGTTCTTATCAGGCGTGGTTTTGCGATGCAAAACTTGCACGCACGAAAGCTTACGGACGAAGCATAAATCCCCATTATTGAGTTCAGACCCTTTTATGGGACAGATATATCTCTTCGCTTTGGTATGGTGTTATGGTAAAGAAGGCGCCCAAAAAACGCGTCATAAGAAGGCGAATGCGAATTTGCCCTCAAAAATCTATAGGTTAGCAGGGCTAAAAATCCACCATCTTCCACCATCTTTCGCAAACCACTTTTATAATGAAAGCCGTACCATTAAAAAAGAGGTGGCGGTTTTCATGAAAGTGTCTATCGGTTCAGACCACGCAGGGTTCGAACAAAAACAGCAACTTGCTGACTATTTACGTTCTAAAGGCTATGAGGTGATTGATCGCGGTCCAGAATCTGACGCGCGCGTTGACTATCCTGACTACGCAGTCAAGGTTGGCAAGGACGTTTCAGAAGGCGTATGTGATCGCGGAGTATTGGTATGCGGAACGGGAATCGGCATGGCAATTTCTGCTTGCAAAATTCCTGGCGTGCGTGCAGCTAACATTGTTTCAGAAGAATTCGCGCAGCTATGCCGAGAACACAACGATGCAAATGTCATTACCCTCTCCGGGCGCTTCGTCTCTCTTGAAGAGAACGAAAAAATCCTTGATGTTTTCTTCATAACAGAATTCGGCGGGGGACGCCATGCTGGTCGTGTTGCAAAAATCAACGCACTCGATGCTAAATAGCGCAGTTTGAGTTCCAAATAGAGTGATTCGAATAGCCCAAACGGCTCGACTAGTCCAAATAGACAGAAGGTGTCCACTTGCGCCAAAATCTTCTTCTAACTCGTGCTCAATTGTTAATATTTAACGAAGGGATAGGCTTACTTGCTCATCCCTTCCTTAATTTGAGAACCGGTGTGTTAATCTACAGAAAAAAGAGAACAAATAGCTTGTTTGTGAAAGGATAAAACATGTCATTAACCTATCTTCCTACTACAGACCCACAAGTTGCTGATGCGCTCAACCAAGAGCTTTCTCGTCAGCGTTCAAGCATTGAGCTCATTGCATCAGAAAATTTCACTTCAGTTGCGGTAATGGAAGCAGTTGGCAGTGTTCTTACTAATAAATATGCAGAAGGATATCCAGGAAAACGCTATTATGGCGGTTGCGAAAAGGTTGACATCGTAGAAAACCTTGCGCGTGATCGTGCAAAGGAATTATTCAACTGCAATTTTGCTAATGTTCAGCCTCACTGTGGTGCTAATGCTAACCTTGCAGCATATCAGGCGCTCGTCAATTTGGGTGACACCGTTTTGGGCCTGAGCCTTGACAACGGCGGACATCTTACTCACGGATCTCCTGTTAATTTCTCGGGCAAAGACTACAACATCATCTCTTATGGCGTTGATAACGAAACCGAACTCATTGACTATGACGAAATGGAGCGTCTTGCAAAAGAACATCGTCCTAAGTTGATCGTCGGTGGTGCTTCTGCTTATCCTCGCGTGATTGACTTCAAGCGCATGCGTGAAATCGCTGACGAAGTTGGCGCTTATCTCATGGTCGATATGGCTCACATTGCTGGTTTGGTTGCAACAGGCGCTCATCCAAGCCCTGTTCCTTATGCACACGTGGTAACTTCAACAAGCCACAAAACCTTGCGCGGTCCTCGTGGCGGATTCATTTTGACCAACGACGAAGAAATTGCAACTAAGATCAACAAGGCAGTATTCCCTGGTAGCCAGGGCGGTCCTTTGATGCATGTTATCGCTGGTAAAGCGGTTGCCTTTGGTGAAGCTTTGAAGCCAGAGTTCAAAGAATACATTGATCACGTAGTAGAAAATGCATCTCGAATGGGTGAAGGCATGATCGACGCTGGCTTGCGCTTGGTTTCAGGTGGCACCGACAATCACCTGTGCTTGGTTGATCTCACCGCCTCAGATGTTACGGGCAAAGATGCCGAAAAGCTTCTTGAGCGCGTTGGTCTTACGGTTAACAAAAATACTATTCCTAATGAGACACGCTCTCCCTTTGTTACCAGCGGTATTCGCGTTGGCACGGCCGCTGCTACAACTCGCGGATTCAATGCAGATGAATTCTATACCATTGGTCAGCTTATTGGTCAGACGGTATTCAACGCCGGTAATGAGGAAAAACTTACTGAAATCGCAGATAGCGTAAGTGAACTCATTTCGCGTCATCCGCTTTATCCTGAATACTAAGATTGCTTTAGAGGCTTCTCAGGAACATAATCACAAAGCGAATGTGAATGTGCCTCTACAACGCGAATTTGCTTCCGAAATGCAGATGCGGTTCTGCATCGCAAGCGCTGTTGCGTAACGCGAGTAAGGCCATAAAAAATCATCAAGACCCTGCTTCTCAAAGAAGCGGGGTCTTTTTTGTAAACTCTTCTTATTTAAATGTTACATATCTTAGTTTAAGCAAGGTTTTAACGGCTCAACTTAGGTTTTCATGAGTACAATAGGGCAAAACAATCTTAAATACAGGGCAAGAGTCAGGGTGTAACTAAACGCACCCTAAATTCTTCCCGCGTGGTCAGGCCTGTTTAAATAGATGGGATAACCAGAATAATCGGCGTTATCAAAAGAGCTGGCAATATCAGGCCAAGAACCTACAGAATTTAGAGCAAAGGAAGAGAAGAACAATCATGATTTCCTCAGAACGCTTTACCGTTATTGATCATCCGCTTGTTGCACACAAAATTGCAACCATCAGAGACAAAAATACTCCCTCAAGCATTTTTCGCACGACGGTAAAAGAGCTAACGCTTCTTGAGGCTTACGAAGCTACCAAGCATCTTTCCACCCACGAAGTTACCGTAGAAACTCCACTCGCTACCACTACTGGTAAGGTCATCACCGGCCAAGAGCCCGTCATTGTTCCAATCCTTCGCGCGGGCTTGTCAATGCTCGACGGAATGCTCACTATTCTTCCGAATTCTGCAGTTGCCCACCTTGGCCTTTGTCGCAATGAGGAAACCCATGAGCCAATGCAGTATTACGCAAAAATGCCATCCTTTATGGCAGAGCGTCAGGCAATCATTGTTGATCCTATGCTTGCAACGGGGGGTTCCCTTATAGCTGCCATTGCTAACTTAAGAGAACGTGGCGTGAAAGATATTGTTGCTATGGTTATCGTTGCGTCCCCTGAAGGCGTAAAGGCTGTTTTAGATTCAGATCCTGATGTGAAGCTTTTTGCCTGCGCGCTTGACGACTGCCTAAACGAAGACGCCTACATTCTTCCCGGCCTCGGAGATGCAGGGGATAGAATTTATCAAACGCTCGATACTCCTGTCGAAGGGAATTTCCCCGTCTAGGCAAAAGTTTTATTCCAGCTATGCAAGGTAGGCGCAAGGCAAGTCAGCTCCAACCAAATAGGAACGCTCATAATGCAAGCCAGCACCAACCAGATAGGACATTCACAAGGCAAACCGGCACCAACCAAACAGGAACGCTCACAAGGCAAGCCGGCGCCAACGAAATAGGACGCTCGCAGGGCAAGCCAGCACCAACCAGGCATGCCACTTGCAAGGCAAGCTGGCGCCAACCAAATGGGACGACGCCCACAAGGCAAGCTGGCACTTTCCTTATAGGAACGCTCAAAACCTCCCTGCCTGATAGCGGAAAAAGGCTGGTTATCTATAGCAAAACAAGAATCCTTGTGCTTTGACTATTAAGAGCGCCCAATTTGGTGATAGTATCGAAGCTAGGGAATTACTACCAGAGAGGCTTGATGGCTTATGGCACAACAAGAGCGCCCTTCGTGGGACGAATACTTCATGAAGCTTGCCAAAGAAGTCCAAACCCGCACAACGTGTTTAAGACGTCCGGTTGGGTCAATCATTGTCAAAGATAAGCGTATCTTGGCAACGGGCTACAACGGTGTTCCAACGGGGCTTCGTCACTGCAAAGAAACTGGATGTCTTCGCCAGCAACTTGGTGTTCCTTCGGGTCAGCGTCATGAAATATGTCGCGGTCTTCATGCAGAACAAAATGCCCTTTTGCAGGCTGCGCGTTACGGCATCAATATTGAGGGCGCTTCAATTTATGTCACCACTCAGCCTTGTGTGGTATGCGCAAAGATGCTCATCAATGCAGGTATTAAGGAAATCATTTATGAAAATCCTTACCCTGATAAACTTTCAATGGAGATGCTCAGCGAATCAGGCATCAAGGTTCGCGTATTTGGGGAGGAATAAACAAACCAAGCGAAAAACTTCATGTCCCCGATAGCATATCAAGGCGCTGATTGTAAAAAAATTTTAACTTGAACGTGTTTTTAAAACCACTCACCCTTGATTAATGCACTTTATCGGAATCAAGCCTTTAGGCTACTTGAGGGCATTTATGCTCAGTTTGTTTAGGCTTTTGGCAAATGATAATTGCCGAAGAAAGAAGAGGAAATGGTTGCGGCTGTTATAGCAGGATTGATAGCAGGGGTCATAGGTTTCTTGCCCTTGTTTATTTTTTTGCGTTTGGGTCGTCGATCAACTTCTCAAGTTCCTATGAATGCTGGCCTTTATGGGTTGGCAGGAACGTTCGTTTCGCTTATTATCGTCGCCGCTGCTTTAATCATTTGTGCAGTGGTTGCACGCGAAATGGTTTTGCCGTTTGGCATTGCTGAGATGGTTGCACTGGTTGTTTCCACCTCGGTGTATGTGGTATATAAAAATGCGCTTGCTAAGCGCAAGAAGAAGTAGATGAAAGGTTGGGACTTTAGATGGGTGAAGCACTCTCAAAGTTCGTCGCAGAAGCACAGGGTCTTTATTCAGGCTTTGAATCAGCGACGGTCTTTTCCATCGGCGGTTGGAACGTTTCACAGTACACACTGTATATGTTCATTGCCTTTATTTTGGTACTGCTCATCATTTTGATCGGTGCACGTAAACTCGAGTTTATTCCTCATAAGAAATTTACGGGAATGCTCGAATATGGATATGAGTTCATTTCCGAAAGCGTTGGTGGCGACGTTATTGGTGAAGGCTTCAAGAAACACATTCCTTTCTTGGCAAGTCTGTTCTTCATGATCTTGATCGCCAATATGATCGGTCTTATACCGGGCGCTAAAGCAGCTATGGGTACTATCTCAATTACCTGGGCTTTAGCTGCTATTTCTTTCGTTTACTTTAACTTCTGGGGCTTGAAAGAACTCGGCTTCTTCCGTTACTTCAAGAGCCTTGCTCCTTCAGGTGTACCTCTGCCTATGGTGCCAATTATTTGGTTCCTCGAATTTGTTTCTATGGTCATTCGTGTTCTTACGCTTGCAGTTCGACTTTACGGCAACATGCTCGCTGGACACATGATTCTTGCAGTATTCTCACTTGCAACTACCATCTTCTTGCAGACAGCAATCTTTAATATGGACTTCGTTACGGGTATCCCTGTAATCTTCTGGTTCTTCTTGCTGTTCTTTATGTACGCACTTGAAACTTTGGTTGCATTCTTGCAAGCATACGTTTTCACTATTCTTTCCTCCTCTTACATTGGTATGGCAATCCATCCACACTAAGAGCGAGGCTCCAAGGTTTACTTGGGAACTGCCCAAAAGGGCAAAAGGCTTCACCTGAAGCCTACAGGGTTTAATCCCTGCTAATTTTGGTACTACAGCTGGTACAACGTAATTGCAGCTGGTAATAATGGAAGAATAGGATGTAAGGATTCCTATTCATTAAAGGAGGTAATCGTGGAATTTACTCTCGTAATCGCTGCGTTGAAGGTCGTCGGCTATGGCCTTGCAGCTATCGGCCCTGGTATTGGTATCGGTATCGCTACCTACGGTTTGTGCGTTTCTGCTGCACGTCAGCCAGAGATGAAGGGTCAGCTTATGGGCTACTTCTTCATTGGTGCTGCTATGTCTGAGGCATTAGCATTGCTTGGCTTGGTTCTTTTCTTCATCGGCTAGTAAAACAACTGAGTTTTAACTTGAAATTGCCAAGAGAAAAGAAGGAGGCAAGCGAATTGAACACAAAAGTAAGCAAATATGTACGTAACTGCACAAGCGGTATCATCGCTTTTGCCACTGCGTCTGCTGTTTGCCCAGTGTATGCATTCGCTGCAGAAGGCTCAGGAATTGATGCCATTCTTCCAAAAATGGAAGAATTCATTCCTATGCTTGTTGCCTTCATTATCTTGTGGATCGTTCTCGCTAAGTTTGGTTGGCCTAAGTTTGAGGGCATGCTCCAAAAGCGTGAGAACACCATCAAGTCGTCCCTGGAAAAGGCTGAAGAGTCTCGCCAGGAGAGCGAACGTTTGCTGGCAGAATATCGCGAGCAACTCGAAAATGCTAAGTCTCAAGCTCAGCAGATTCTTGTTAATGCACAAAAATCCGGCGATGCTCTTGAAAAAGAGATCACCGCAAAGGCTCGTGAAGAAGCAGATGCAATGATCGAAAAAGCAAAAGTTGCTATCGAAGCAGAGAAGCATGCAGCCATTAAAGAATTGCAAGATTCTATGGCAGATACTTCAATTGCTGTAGCTTCCCGTTTGATCGGAGAAGACTTTAGCGACGAAGATCATCGCAAGCTCATTGAGCGTTATGTTAAAGAGGCAGGTAGTTTAAATGCCTAATCGTCACGTCATCAAAGAAACGATTGCAGTCTACGCCAATGCTATCCTCGACGGCGCATATGCCGACGGTGGTAGGGAACGTGTCGTAGCGATCCGCAACCAGATGATTGAGATTCTTGGTTTTATGGCTACCAACATTGATCTTCGCTATTCGTGTGATGATGAGGAATTTACCCCAGAACAGCGCGAACAGATTGTCAACAATGTATTTGGAGCTTATGATCCAAAGCTTGTTAGACTCTTGAGTATTATGGCTGCTCATTGCGATGTAGCTAAACTTCGTGGTGTTTATCACGAATATGAAGATCTTATTGAGTCAAAGCTGAATTTTAATGTTATTGACGTAACGACGGTTGTTGATCTTGACGACAACTTGCGAACTGTAATTACCCAGAAAGCCGAATCTGATATGGGGCGTGACTGCGTTCTTGTCGAGCACATTGACCCCTCAATTCAGGGTGGCATTATTATGAGTACCCGTGGTCGCTATGTTGATGCGAGTGTGCGCTCGCAGTTCAACAAGGCTCGTTTGGTACTCAAAGAAACGACAGATGGAGGTGAATGCTAGTGACTGAAATCACCGCACAGTCTATCGATGAAGCGTTGCGCAAGCAGCTCGACGTTCTTAATACCAGTGTTGAGTCCCGTGAAGTTGGTACTGTTGTACAAATCGGCGACGGTATTGCTCGTGTTGACGGCCTTAAAGGTGCTATGGCAGGCGAACTGCTCGAGTTTGTTGGCGGAGACGGCAAGACTGTTTATGGCTTGGCTCAGAACCTCGAAGAAGAGGAAGTTGGCGCCGTACTTCTTGGTGACATCACTGCAATCAAAGAAAACGACCAGTGCCGTACCACTGGCAGAATCTTAGAGGTACCTTCTGGTAAGGCTATGCTTGGACGTGTAGTCAACGCTTTGGGTCAGCCTATTGACGGCAAAGGTCCAATTGAGCCAGAAGGCATGCGTCCTATCGAATTTAAGGCTCCTGGCGTTCATGAGCGTCAGCCTGTTGAAGAGCCTATGCAGACCGGTATTATCGCTATTGACTCGATGGTGCCAATCGGACGTGGTCAGCGCGAACTTATCATTGGCGACCGCCAAACTGGTAAGACCGCTATCGCAATTGATGCTATCTTGAACCAAAAAGGTCAAGACATGATCTGCGTTTATGTAGCTGTTGGTCAGAAGGCTTCTACGGTAGCAACCGTTGTTGAAACCCTCGAGCGCCACGGTGCTCTTGACTACACAATCGTAGTTTCTGCAACTGCTGCTGATCCTGCTCCAATGCAGTATCTTGCACCTATGTCAGGCGCTGCTATCGGTGAGTACTTTATGTATAACGGCGAAAATGGTCAGCCTGCTGGCGCAGACAATCCTGGCCGTCATGTTCTCTGCATCTATGACGACTTGACCAAGCAAGCTGTTGCTTATCGTCAAATGTCTTTGACCCTTCGTCGCCCACCAGGACGCGAAGCTTATCCTGGCGATATTTTCTATCTGCATTCACGTTTGCTTGAGCGTGCTGTTAAGCTCTCCGATGAGAATGGTGCAGGTTCATTGACCGCACTTCCTATCATCGAAACTCAGGCTGGCGACGTTGGTGCTTACATTCCTACTAACGTAATTTCTATTACTGACGGTCAGATCTACTTGAAGACCAACTTGTTCTTCCAGGGTCAGCGCCCTGCTGTTGACGTAGGTTTGTCAGTATCTCGCGTTGGTGGCGCTGCTCAGGTTAAATCCATGAAGAGCGTTGCAGGTAACCTTCGTCTTGACTTGGCTGCATATCGTGAGTTGGCTGCATTTACGCAGTTTGGCTCAGACCTTGACAAAGCAACTCAGCAACAGCTCACTCGTGGTGCTGCAATGACTGAAATTCTTAAGCAGGGTCGCTACATGCCATTGCCTGTAGAGGAACAAGCTATTGCAATTTATACTGGCAATAATGGTTATCTTGATGACATTCCAGTAGATAGCATCGTTCGTTTCCGTGCAGAATTGCTCGATTTCTTGCGTATTAACCACGGAGAAACCATTGCAAAACTAAGGGACGGCAAGAAGTTTAACGACGAGATCGAATCCGAGCTTAATGCAGCTATTGAGGCATTCAAGCTTCAGTTCATCGCGTAAGGTAGGTTAGACTATGCCGAACCTTCACGATATCGAAAGACGAATCAAATCCGTCGAATCGACGAAGCAGGTTACGCATACCATGCAAATGGTGGCTGCTGCAAAAATTCGTCGCGCTCAATTGCGCGTTGAAAAGGCAACACCATTTGCTCATGCTATGGATGAATTGCTTGGCAACATTGGTCGTATGGGAAGCTGTTCAGCTCCTCTTACAAAGCCACATGATGAGGCAAAAAATGTTCTCATTATTGCTATTGTTTCCGACCGTGGTTTGGCAGGCGGTTTTAATTCAAGCATTTTGCGTCGTTGTGAACGAGTCATGAAGGAATGTCAGGCAGACGGCAAAAACGTAATGGTTGTTACGTGCGGTAAAAAAGCAATTGCTTACTTTAATTACCGCGGTGTAGAACCAGTTCTTGCCTTCCGTGACCTTTCTGCAGATCCACGCGTTGAAGAGGCAGAAACGATCGCCGACTATATCATCACTAGCTACCTTGAAGGTTCTATTGATGAGGTGCACGTTATCTACAATCACGCTAAAAATGCTGCAGAGCAGGAACCTATTGAAAGACAGCTTCTACCCGTTGACTTGAACTACTTTGTTCCTGAAGGGGAGCGTTTTAAGTTCGGCGGTATCATGGAGCCAGACGTTGATAACCCTGATTTGCCCGGATCTATTGAATATGAACCAGGCGAAGAAGAGGTACTTGATCATCTGCTTCCTGAATATATGTCAGGCTGTTTGTATTACCTGTTGATTGACTCGGCTGCTGCTGAGCAGGCTGCTCGTCGCAACGCTATGAAAAACGCGACGGATAATGCCAATGAAATGATTGAGACACTCAATCGACTTTATAACCGTGTACGTCAAGGCGCTATTACGACCGAAATCAACGAGATCGTCGGTGGCGCCGCAGCTTTGGAGGACTAAATGGCTGAAGAAATGAATGCTTCTACGGCCAAGCAAGGCGCAATCGGACATATCGTCCGTATTGTTGGCCCTGTTGTTGACGTTGAGTTTGCTCCGGAAAATATGCCAGCAATCTACAATGCGTTAACCGTTGAAGCTACTACTCCCATTGGTGACGTCAAAGTACTTCTCGAAGTCCAGCTCCACCTTCCTGGAGATTTGGTTCGTGCAGTTGCTATGTCGTCCACTGACGGCCTTGTTCGTGGTCTCGAAGTTAAGGACACCGGCGCTCCTATGATGATGCCAGTTGGTCCTGAGACTCTTGGTCGTATTTGGAACGTAATGGGTGAACCTGTTGACGGCAAGCCAATGCCTGACGTTAAGCAGTTTGCACCTATCCATCGTCCTGCACCTGAATATGAAACACTTACTACTGTTACCGAGATCTTTGAAACCGGTATCAAAGTTGTTGACCTTATCCAGCCCTTTATCAAAGGTGGTAAAACCGGTTTGTTCGGTGGTGCTGGTGTAGGTAAGACCGTTATCATTCAGGAGCTTATTAACAACCTCGCTCAAGAGCATGGTGGTACTTCGGTATTCACCGGTGTAGGTGAGCGTACTCGTGAAGGTACAGACCTCTTCATCGAAATGACCGACGCAGGCGTTATTAATAAGACTTGCTTGGTTTATGGTCAGATGAACGAGCCTCCTGGAGCACGTCTTCGTGTTGGTCTTTGCGGTTTGACTGAAGCAGAATACTTCCGTGATCAAGGTCAGGACGTTCTTCTGTTTATCGACAACATCTTCCGCTTTACCCAGGCAGGTTCTGAGGTATCCGCGCTTCTCGGTCGTATGCCTTCTGCGGTAGGTTATCAGCCTACTTTGGCAACTGAGATGGGTGACCTTCAGGAGCGTATTACTTCTACTAACGTTGGTTCTATTACCTCCGTACAGGCTGTATATGTTCCTGCTGACGACCTTACCGACCCTGCTCCTGCAACCACGTTTACTCACTTGGATGCTAAGACGGTTCTTAACCGTTCTATTGCAGAGCTTGGTATTTACCCTGCTGTTGACCCACTGGAGTCTACTTCTCGCGCTCTCGATCCAGAGATCGTTGGCGAAAAGCACTACAGCGTTGCTGTTGGTGTCCAGAAGCTTCTTCAGATGTATCAAGACCTTCAGGACATCATCGCAATTCTCGGTATGGACGAGCTTTCTGAAGAACAGAAGCTTATCGTTAACCGCGCACGTAAAGTTCAGCAGTTCTTGGGTCAGCCTTTCCATGTTGCTAAGCAGTTTACGGGCAACGACGGTGTTTACGTAAAGCTTGAAGACACCATTCGTTCCTTCGACGAAATCCTTAAGGGTAACTGCGACGAAATTCCTGAGCAGTGCTTCCGCTTCAAGGGTGCAATCGAAGAAGTTTATGAAGCTTACGAAAAGCTGAAGGAAGAAGAGTAAATTATGTCCACGATTAAATGTGATGTCGTAGCAAAAGATAAAATTCTTTATTCAGGAGAGCTCTATTCCATTATGGTTCCTGGTACCGAGGGAGAACTCGGTATCATGGCTAACCATGAGCCCTTTGTAACCGCCTTACACGACGGCATTATTTGGGGAAGGACGAAAGCTGAGGGCGGCACCACGTTGAGCGCGGCTATTATGGGTGGCTATGTTCAGGTTTTAGGAGAGCGCGTAATTGTGCTTTGTGATAAAACTCGTCCCATCCAGCGCATTAACAGTGAGAAGCTTAAGAAGGCTATTCCTGAATTAGAAGAGCGTCTTGCTAACTTGCGTGATGACAGCATTATTTCTCGATCTGTTCTTTCACGTAAGCTTCGTTGGTGCCAAGTGCAGCTTGCTGCAAAAGAAAAAGAAGATCAATACAAATAGTTCAAGGTCTCATCTGTCTACCTTGGCTGTTGGATCTTCAATTACGCTCCTTATGTATCGTA
>CAVABR010000009.1:0-3249 GCA_963586955.1 bacterium | reverse complement strand
AATTGAAT
Organism: bacterium; assembly: GCA_963586955.1. GTDB lineage: Bacteria > Actinomycetota > Coriobacteriia > Coriobacteriales > Eggerthellaceae > Anaerotardibacter. Next base: position 3,241 of record CAVABR010000009.1, on the reverse strand, counting down.
TTGTAAACTAAACAGGCGTCCAGTTTGCTTTTGCAGTGTCCAGACCACGATTGCAATCAAGCGTGTTTTAAGAAAAGACACATTAAAGTTAAAAGTGTCTCTTTCAGACCCGAACGCGTTCACAAGACTATTACAATAGAGATAAGTGACAGTACTAATAGGTAGTCCAGTTTAATACGTGTTTTTTGACACAAGGGGCTACAACAAAAATTGCGTTTTGTGACTTAGAGGGGAAGGGAAACAAAATGCATGAACTTGGGGTGACAAGAAGCATCGTTGATGTGGTTCTTCGGCATGCTCATTCGCAAAATGCTAAACAGATCTTGAGTGTTTCGTTAGTAATTGGGGAAATGCGCAACTTAGAAGAAGAATGGGTGCAGCGCTATTTTGATCGGTGCGTTGAAGGATCTATTGCGCAGGGGGCAAAAATTCATATACAAAAAGTTCCTATAGCGTTTTATTGCAACGCCTGTGGCGCAACGTTTCAACTTGACATGGGTCAGGACAAACACATGTGCTGCGCGCAATGTCAAAGCGAAGACTACGACATGATCACCGGTGGTGAGTTGCTCATTAAAGAAATAGAAGTTATATAAATTTTCCTGCGAATAATTGAACAAGGGGAGAGCGCAAGCTCTAAAAAAGGAAGGAACGGGGAAATGGACAAAGAAGAAACAAAGACAGAAGCTCAAAAAGAGCAAGGCGAACAGGTCGCTCAGGCTCAGGTGCAGGCTCAGCCAGCGCAGGTGCAAGCTCAAGCAACCGAAGCCCAGCCAGTGCAAGCTCAAGCAACCGCAGTTCAACCAGTTCAACCCGGTGCTGTAAAGCCCGGCATCGACTACGAAAAACTCAAGAGTATTGGCGTGCCAGATGACGTTATTGCTTCTCTTGACCCGCGCGATGGTGGAAACATCACGCCTCAGGGCGAAGTGCTATTTCTAGACGAAGAGCGCCTCAAGCGCAGAGAGCTTCCAGACAAGCCATTGCATAAGAATCACCCCAAGGGGCTTGGCATCAAAGATTTCCTCATGACTAAGGTTTTGGCCACCACGCCAAAAACATGGGATAGAACCCTTAAAGTGTTCATGATGATTGTGGCGGGAGCTAAACTCACCGGCAAAGAAGGCATTATCCCAGAACTCTACAAGCGCGTAACGCAGTTTGCGCCTGATGAGGAAATGTATACCCACGGAAACGTTTTGCCTCTCAATGTTGACATGGTTGACGAAGGCAAAACCGCAGTTCTGCCTATTGATTTAATCATGGATGCCATCGATAACGCAGAATACATTGCGCAGATGAACCGTTGCATTTGTCGTTCGGCTCATAAATGTTCCGAATACGAACAAACACTGGGTTGCTTGTTCTTCAACATGGCAGGTGTCACGGCGGTCAAAAATGGCCTAGCTAAACCGGTCACCAAAGAAGAAGCCAAGCAGCATGTCTACGAAGCAAGAGACGCAGGCCTTATCGGCCAGGCATTATACGTTGAGCTTGAGCAGATGGTATGGGGATTCGAAAACCAGAAGATGGATGAGTTCATGGAAATCTGCTTCTGTTGTCCCTGCTGTTGCGTAGCACTTGATGTTTGCAAAAATGCAAACCGCACCATCAAGAACCGCTTTAGTGGTTCGGGCTTTACTGCCGTTATTGATCATGACAAATGCACGGCTTGTGGCAAATGCGCTCAGAAGTGCCCGCAGGAAATTATCACCGTGAACGACGACGGAAAAGTTACCATTGATCAGGAACATTGCATTGGATGCGGTTACTGCAAGAGCGTATGTGAAAATGGCGCTATCACGCTTCAGCAAACCATGCCTTTGCGTGAGAGCATCCATGAATATTTCTTGAAAGAGGGACGAATTGACATGGTTATGGACAAATGCACCATGGAAATTCCTTCACCAGATTACGAATGGAAGGACAAACAAATGGATCAGACAGGAATGGTAGAAAAAGTAGGACAAAAAGCAAAAGAAGTTGCAGACGATCTTGCGCGTAACTTTGGTTGTGTGAGTGCAGAAGCATTCTGGAAGTACAACGGAAAATATGTAGCGGGTGCAGCAGGAATCGGTCTTTTAGCTTGCCTTTTGCTTCGTCTTAGAAAGTAAAACGTAGAGAAAAAGGAGCGTGATACCTATGGCTGCAAATGGGGACTTGCCCTCAATGCCCGAAAAGCAACCGCGGTTTTTAGATAGGTTTTCAAAAGGTGCAAAATTTGGCTTTATAGTTCTAGGACTTTTCCTGGGAATTATTGGCGTGCTCATTGACTGGGCAATTGGGCATCGTAAAAAAATGATGGAATGTAGTGCAGAAGCAATTTGGTACGGCCTTATTGGTTGGGGTCTTAACAAGATTGTTCGCTTCATACTTATTGCTACGGGAACTGTTCAGTCAGATTGGCTTCTTTCGCTTTTTGGCGAAGGCGTCAATGTCTGGAACATTCTTTGGTGCATCTGCGGAGCGTGCTTCATCTTCCTTTCCATGATGTGGATCTATGGCTTGCGCCCCAAGATGACTGACGCCGAGCGCGCTTATGAGCTCAAAGGTGATGACCACTTCAGCAATGGCGAAAAAACGCTTCGCTATGATGCGGGCATCACTATCAATGCGCTTCCCGAAACTATTTGGCCGTATATGCAACAGGCTGGCCAGTCTAAAGGCGGATGGTACAGTTTTGAGCGCCTTGAGCGACTGTTCACTTTTGACATTCGCAACCATTACGATTGGAAGAAATATCCACAATGGCAAAACTTGCACAAAGGGGAATTCCAGTGGTTCCATCAGGCACCGCTTTCAATTGGCGAATGGGTAACCGATTGCTCCAATGGCGAAAACGGCCTGTACTATTGGGCGGCGCATTCCGATACTGCTACGGATCCAACCTGGAAAGACCGCGGTCCAAACCAAGAAGGTGCACTTCGGCTGTGGTTTAAGCGCTTTGCTTGGACATGGAACTGGGAGGTTTATCAGATCAACGAATCGCAGTCGCGTTTTATTTATCGTTGTGATTGCCACTTTGATCCATTTTTGCGCACGCCTATTCATAAGTACTTCGTAGTCTTCATTTTAGGCACGGCTTCAATTGTTATGGGACGTTGCTGCATGGAAACAATCGCGGGCTTATCTGAGGGACGCAGAAATTTCCGTAAACGTTATTTTGACTAGGTAACAACAGGCTGAGCTGGGCACGAGCCGGGCAAGGCACTAAGTCAGGCCAAGCGCCCGGCCGAGCAAG
>CAVABR010000008.1:0-9630 GCA_963586955.1 bacterium | reverse complement strand
GCCCGCTGATGCCAACCCGACCGAAGCTAAGGCGCCAGCCAAACCAACCACGAAAGACCAATCCGAAAAGCCTGAACAAGGCACCGAGAAGGAGGTGCTATCATGAGCCGAATCGGAGTTTTTGTTTGCCATTGTGGCACCAACATTGCTGCAACCGTTGATGTTGAGGCGGTAGCAGACGCAGCACGCATTATGCCCAATGTTGCCTTCGCAACAACGAACAAATACACCTGTTCAGACCCAGGGCAACAAGCTATTGTTGAAGCAATTGAAGAACACAACCTTGACCGAATTGTTATTGCTTCGTGTTCTCCACGCATGCATGAAGAAACCTTCCGCAAGATGCTTGCTGAAAAAACCAACATCAACCCGTATCTTCTTGAGATTGCTAATATCCGCGAGCAATGCTCATGGGTTCACAAAGACAAGGCAATTTCTACCCCTAAGGCAATTGACTTGGTAGCCATGGCAGTTGCTAAAGTTGATACCAACAAAAACCTCTATACCTCAACCATCGGCGTCAACAAGCGTGCTTTGGTTGTTGGTGGTGGCATTGCCGGCATTCAGGCAGCAATTGACATTGCTGACGCAGGATATCCCGTAACCTTAGTTGAACAAAAGCCTTCCATTGGTGGCAATATGGTTAAACTTGATAAAACCTTCCCCACCATGGACTGCTCTGCTTGCATTTGTACACCCAAGATGTCTGAGGCAGGCAATCATCCCAACATTACTATCAAGACTCTTTCAGAAGTAGTAAGCGTAACCGGCTTCATCGGTAACTTCGAAGTCACCATCAAAGAAAAAGCCAAATATATCGACTACGATCTTTGTACAGGTTGTGGCGCATGCGAGACAAAATGCCCCAGCAAAACGCTTAACGAATTTGACGAAGGACTTTCTGAACGCAAAGCAATTTACAAACCATTTGCACAGGCAGTTCCCAGCAAACCAACCATTGACCCTACGTCATGTCGTAAGCTCAAAGAAGGCAAATGTGGCATCTGCGCTAAGATTTGTCCTACTGGTGCTGTCAACTATGAAGATACTGACCGCTTCACTACCGAAAGCTACGGCGCCCTCATTTTGGCTACCGGTTACAACCTCATTGACTGGACAAAGCTCTATGGCGAATATGGCGCAGGTACCTATCCCAATATCATTACCGGCCTCCAATTCGAACGCCTTGTTAACGCTTCTGGCCCTACTGAAGGTCACATCGTACGCCCTTCGGACGGAAAAGAGCCAAAGACCATCGCTATCATCAAATGCGTTGGTTCGCGTGATCCAAACAAGGGCGTTTCTTATTGTTCAAGAGCCTGCTGTATGTATTCAGCAAAGCACGCACATCAATATCTGGACAAGGTAAAAGATGGCCGATGCTTCGTCTTCTACATGGATGTCCGTTGCGCGGGCAAAGGCTATGACGAGTTCTACATGAACACCCTCCATGATGGAGCGCTTTATGTACGTGGTCGCGTGTCAAAGATCTACCCTGAAAACGGCAAGCTTGTTTGCATGGGAGAAGACACCCTTTCAAGCCAAGTGGTTCGCGTAGATGCTGACATGGTTGTCCTTGAAACGGCCATGGTTCCTTCAAGTGGCGCTGACCAAATTGCTGACGTACTCAACACCCAGCGTGGCCCAGAAGGATTCTTCACCGAAGCGCATCCTAAGTTGCGCCCGGTAGAAACCAACACCGCAGGCATTTATCTTGCTGGAACCGCACAAGGCCCTAAAGATATTCCTGATACCGTTGCTCAGGCAGGCGCAGCCGCTTCAAAGGTTATTGGCCTGCTTGCCAAGGGACAGATTGAATCTAACCCCATGATTGTTAACGTTGATCAGGCAAAATGCTCTGGTTGCGGTGCTTGCGTTGATATTTGCCCTTATGGCGCTATGCAACTTGAAGAAGTTACCCTTCGCGAAAATTCGCAGAAAGTCACCCGTCGCGTGGCAAAGCCGAACCCCGGTCTTTGCCAAGGATGCGGAGCTTGTACTGTTGCCTGTCGTCCAGGCGCTGCAGACTTGCTGGGCTTTTCTGATGAAGGCATTATGCGAGAAATGGAGGCATTACTACAATGAGTGATCTTATGTTTCCCCCTACGCAACCAAATGTTGCCGTAGTAGAAAATCCCAATACGCCAAACGCCAGCGTTGACACACAAGGCGAAGCAGCCTCCAAAACTGAAACCTGGCAACCTAAGATTCTTGCTTTTTGTTGCAACTGGTGCACCTATGCAGGTGCAGACTTGGCAGGCCTTAACCGCATGGATTATCCGGCCGATGTTCGCCTGTTGCGCGTTCCCTGTTCAGGGCGCGTTAACCCACAGTTCGTGCTGAAGGCCTACCAAAATGGTTGCGATGGCGTTTTGGTTTGCGGATGCCACCCCGGAGATTGCCACTATGCAACCGGCAACTATTTCGCAAAGCGTCGCATGCTTATCTACAAGCGCCTCTTGGAGTATCTAGGCCTTGAACCAGACCGCTTTATCGTTCGCTGGATTTCAGGCTCGGAAGCAGGAAAGTTCCGCGATACCGTCATTGAAGTGGCAGATCGCATTCGCGAACTGGGACCGTTAGCAAACGACATTCCAAACCTTTCCGAAGAAGAGCTGCCTCACCCTATTGCAGCTAAATTCGAATGGCTTGCTACCCCCTTAAGCGGAAGGGAGGACCTGTAATGGACTACACCGAAATCATACGTGAGCGCGCCAAACAATTGCTTGAATCAGGTGAAGTTGCCTGTGTAATTGGTTGGAGCACCGGAAAACTTGAGTACCAACGAACTCCTTTTTGCGCTGACACTCCCGAACAAGCAGAAATGCTTGTCTGCGATCAGCATTGCGAACATGCGCTGGGAAAATACGTGCTCGAACAAAAAGACAAAGGCAAGATTGGTCTTGTAACCCGCGGATGCGAATCCCGCGCTATCAACAGGCTTATTGCCGACAACCAGCTCACCCGCGATCAAGTCTATCTTATTGGCGTTCCCTGCCAAGGTTGTACAAACCGCGAAGGCATTGAACTCAAGCGTTGTAAAGAATGCCAATTCAGAAACCCCGTTATCTCAGACGAGCTCATTGCAGACCCCGTTCCTGAGCCTAAAAATGACCGCTTCGCTGACGTGCGCGAACTTGAATCCATGACCAGAGAAGAGCGTCGCGCTTTCTTTGATCTTATGTATCAAACCTGCATTCGCTGTCATGCGTGCCGACAAGCATGCCCATGTTGCACCTGCAAAGTTTGTTTCGCTGAACAAGAACGCCAAGGCTGGCAAGGAAAGCAATTTGACGTTGAGCAAGCGCGCTATTACGGCATTACGCGTTCGTTCCATGTGGGAGATCGTTGCATTGAATGTGGCGAATGTGAGCGCGTCTGCCCTATGGGTCTTCCGCTTATGACGCTTATGCACAAGCAGATTAAAGATATTGATGAGCTCTTTGGTCCTTACGAAGGTGGCGGACTCAATACCAATGAGCGCGATGCTCTGCGCACCTTTAAACAAGACGATATCGAAGAATTTATGTAGGAGGAAAAGATGAGATTTTCAGCAGACCAACTCACTGACCTCCTTGAGGTCACGGCACAAGCAACCAATCTTTTTGTGCCCAGCATCATCAGAGGAACCTCACGCTTTGCCTCTTACGGAAAAGACAAAGAAACCACCGAGGTAAACCTTGATATCCAAAACACCAAAATTCCTCCTAAGGTATTTCTTTTCCCTTCGACAGAAAAGCTTTATACCTGGGGAAAAACGCACGAAGGTTCATTCATTGAAACTGCGCTCAAGCAGACCGCGCCCTTTGTGTTGTTTGGCATTCGCCCCTGCGATGTCACTTCGATAGAGCGTCTTGACAACGTATTTTTAACCAAAGGATATGTTGACGAATTCTATAAAGAAAAACGCGAAGCTTTGACCACAGTAGCGCTTGCTTGTAATCGCACCAGTGATTCCTGCTTCTGCGATTCGCTTCAAACAGACCCCAACTCTGCCCCACTGGCTGACATTCTTCTTTTGCAGGGAAAAGATGACCAAGGCAAGGATGCCTTTGAAGTCAAAGTGCAAACCGAAAAAGGCGAGGCGCTTGCCAAGGTTTGGGAGCCCTTCCTTGCTGATGGCGAAGTTGAGCGCAAGACAACCCAATGCTCAACACATGTGGAAACCGAAGGCATTGCCGAAAAACTCCATGACATGTTTAACAGCCCTCTTTGGGATGAAGTTTCAACTGCTTGCCTTACCTGCGGGTCTTGCACCTTCATTTGCCCAACCTGTCACTGCTTTGACTTAAGCCAGGCAAAGAAGAAGGAAGAAAACGCTCGTTTTCGCTGTTGGGATAGTTGCATGTTCAAGGACTACACCCTTATGGCAGGCAACCACAACCCGCGCGAAGAAAAGCGTGCACGCGTTCGCCAGCGCTTTATGCATAAACTTTGCTTCTTTGAGGAACGCTACGGCTCTCCTTTGTGCGTAGGTTGCGGACGTTGCCTTATTGACTGTCCGGCCACCATGGACATTACGGCCATCATCGACAAAGTTAACGAACTGAATAAAGCACCCAATCAATCAGGAGAGGAAGGATAGGCCATGAGCGATATCGTTGTTAGCCATGATTGCGCAGGATTGTGCGAAGGCTCCTCTCTGGTGCCCAACATTGTAATAGTTACCGGGATAAAAGAACTCACCCATGACGTTAAGCTTTTCACCTTCAAAACTCCCGAAGGAAAAGCTCCGTTTGATAGTCTTCCAGGCCAGCTTGGAATGTTTTCGGTCCCTCCTTATGGCGAATGCATGTTCTGCATTACCTCACGCGGAGAAGACTACGTTGAAATGGCCGTCAAAAACGTTGGTGTTGTTACTGAGAAAATGCACAAGCTCAACGTGGGAGACCAAGTTGGCTTGCGCGGTCCTTATGGCAACTGGTTCCCTTATGAATCGTGCAAAGGGCGCGACATGCTCTTTATTGCTGGCGGTATTGGAATGGCTCCGGTACGCGCGTTTTTGGAATATTGCTTAACGCATCGCGAAGATTACGGACGCATAGATTTGGTCTACAGTGCCTCAACCTATGATGACTTGGTTTTCAAAGATGAGCTCTTTGAGATTTGGCCTAATGAGCCCGATACGCACGTTCACGTAAGCCTCTATCATGGAAATGATGACTGGAGTGGAAAGGTTTCTTATACCGCACCATTCCTTGAAGAAGTGGTAGCAGCCGAAGGCTTAAAGACTGAAAATAGCGCTGTAACACTCTGCGGAGGACCTAGTCTTTTTAGAACCTGCCGTGAATCATTGGCAAAGCTAGGTTATGATCCTGCGAACATTATCACCACGCTTGAAGCACGTATGAAGTGTGGCGTAGGTAAATGCGGACGTTGCAACATTGGTGGTTACTACATCTGCCTTGACGGTCCGGTGTTCACCGAGCTTGAATTGGCCGATATCCCAAGAGACCTTTAAGTTGTTTGTCTTTAGGTTGTTCGCGGTTGTTCGCCAGCTTTAGTCGGCTTCAGAGAAAACAAGAAGCGGGCTGATATACCGAAGCGAAGACCGAAAGAATACACCTAAAGACACTCAAGCTTGTTCGCTTATTCCAAAGAAACCCGCTTCATGCGGGTTTCTTTGTATTAGCAAATATTGTTGTCCAGAATGTCTTGTAAGGTAATAGACTCCAAATATTCAGTCATTGTGCGCTCAAGACCACCCCAAATATTTTTAGAGGCACAAATCCCTTCACGCTCACAGACAACTTCCCCACTCAAACAATCAAGAAGCTCAAGGCCGTTTTCCGTTGCGGACACAATTTGAGCACAGGTGATCTCTTTTGGCTTGCGGGTAAGCTGATAGCCACCCTTATGACCACGGGTAACCTTTAAAAGGCTTTGAGAAACAAGAGGTGAGACAACCTGCTCCAAGTATTTTTTGGAAATCCCCTGTCGTTCAGCTACATCTTTTAGAGGAACACACCCCTCTTCATCATGAGCCGCCACATCAATCATGACGCGGAGAGCATATCTGGTTTTTGTTGCAATCTTCATTTACTTCATTCCCTCATATGAATTGCGCTTATTTTGCTACCTTTTAAGTAACATTTCATGAACTCTTGTCTTAAAGTCTACCAAATTACTTGACTATGAAAAAGATCTCGCTATTCTATTTCTTGAAAATACAAAAATTGAACAAGTACTGAAAGAGGCATACCGTGAAAACGATCTATCTAGACAATGCCGCCACGACAAGCGTACGCAGTGAAGTGTTACAAGAAATGTTGCCCTATTTTTCCGAACAATACGGCAACCCCTCATCAATCTACCCTTTGGGACAAACCGCATCAGATGCTGTTTTGGATTCGCGTCAAACTATTGCTGATATTTTGGGCGCTAACCCCAAGGAAATATTCTTCACCAGTGGCGGAACAGAATCTGACAATTGGGCTATCAAAGGCGTGGCGCGCCAAGCTCTTGCCAAAGGCAAAGGAAAGCACCTCATCACCAGCGCCATTGAGCACCATGCAGTACTCCATACCTGTCAAGCGCTGGAAAAAGAAGGCTTCGACGTAACCTATCTTCCCGTAGACGAAGATGGATTGGTTGATCCCCAAGCATTTGAAGAGGCAATTCGTCCTGATACCATCATGGCATCTATCATGTATGCCAACAACGAAATTGGCACCATTCAGCCCATTAAAGAGCTCGCTGAAATTGCGCACGCGCACAACATTCTTTTCCATACTGATGCGGTGCAGGCATTTTGCCATGAAGCAATCAATGTGAAGGATTTGGGCGTTGATCTGCTTTCGGCTTCTGCTCATAAGATCTATGGACCAAAAGGCGTAGGACTGCTATATGTGCGTCGCGGAGTGAAAATTCAAAACCTTCTTGACGGTGGACAGCAAGAGGCCGGACGACGCCCCACTACTGAAAACGTTCCGGGCATTGTTGGTTTTGCTAAAGCGGCCCAGCTTGCTTATGATGAGCAGGCTTCTGAGCACGAGCGCCAAAGCAAACTTCGTGACCATGCCATCAAACGCATTCTTGATGAAATTCCCTATGCGCGCCTCAATGGACACCCTACTAAGCGCCTAGCCAACAACGTTAATATCTCATTCGAATTTATCGAAGGCGAAGGCATGCTTTTGCAACTTGCCTTTAAAGGAATCTGCGTTTCAAGTGGTTCAGCCTGCACCTCAGGGTCACTTGATCCCAGCCATGTTTTGCTGGCAATTGGCTTAAAACACGAAGTGGCTCATGGCTCCATGCGTATGACCACCGGGCGTGATACCACTTTAGAAGACGTTGACTTTGCGGTTGATTCACTCAGGCAGACCATCGAAAACCTTCGCATGATGAGTCCGCTTTGGGAAGACTTCAAGGCAGGACATGCAACTTCTATCATTGCGCAAATGGAAGCAGAACGAAACGCGCGACATTAAAAAAGAAACGAGGCAAACTCATGGCTATGAACTATTCAGCAAAGGTGATGGATCACTTCACCAACCCCCGCAATATGGGAGAAATTGAAAACGCAAGTGGGTGCGGTACGGTAGGAAATGCCGTATGCGGAGACATCATGCGCGTCTATTTGGATATCGACGAAAACCAGGTAATCCAAGATGCAAAATTTAAGACCTTCGGATGCGGCGCTGCTATCGCAACAAGCTCCATGGCTACCGTTCTTATCAAAGGAAAAACAGTACGAGAAGCACTCGAAGTAACCAACAAAGCGGTCATGGAAGCGCTCGATGGACTCCCTCCCGTAAAGGTGCATTGTTCGCTTTTGGCAGAGGAATCTATTCATGCTGCGCTGTGGGATTATGCACAAAAACACAATATAACTATCGAAGGATTGCAACCCCCGGTAAAAGATATTGAAGAAATAGTTGAATCCGAAGAAGAATAATTTATTTTTCTGTGTTTTCACTTGTGTTCGCAAGCAAAGTAACATACGATAATCGCACGGTTTCACCTTCATGGTTGAAACTTGCGCCCCGGCTAACTCCTCCCTCCCTAGGCCGGGGCGCTTCCTATTTTTAAAGCCCTTATAAATTCAACTAATAAGCCCCCCATTTGGCTCAACTAATAAGCCCTCATTGGATTCAACCAACAAGGGCTCATGTAAGAGTTTTTATTTCATTTTTATTCTATAAAGAAAGCCCACTTGCTCATTTTTACAAGTGGGCTTTAATCAACTTCCAATCAGCTCCCAGCAAGGCTTGCGTTAGTCCAATAACCTAAGCAAGCACTAAATCACAAGCCAAGCGCCTAAGCACTAAACCGCAAGCTCGTAAAGCAACCTTACGCCATGAGCTTCTTAATGCGTTGCATTGCCTCTTTGGTTGCCTCTGCGTCACCAAAAGCAGTAAGGCGAATGTAACCTTCGCCTGAAGGGCCAAAACCTGCACCAGGTGTGGTGATGATATTAGCTTCAGTCAAAAGCTTGTCGAAGAATTCCCAAGAGCCCATACCTTCTGGCGTCTGGCACCAAATATACGGGCTATTAACCGCTCCAAATACAGTAAAGCCAGCCTCTTCCAAACCTTCTTTGATAACGCGCGCGTTGGCACGGTAGTAGTCAAGCGTCTCTTCAATCTGACGAGCGCCCTCTTCGGAATATACCGCAGCAGCACCGCGCTGAATAACATAGGAAGCGCCATTAAACTTGGTGGTTTGTCTACGATTCCACATAGCATTTAAGCTCTGGCCTTCGCGCACAAGATCCTTAGGAACAACCGTGTAGCCACAACGTGCGCCGGTAAACCCTGCAGTCTTAGAGAAGGAACGGAACTCAATAGCACATGTTTTTGCCCCTTCAACTTCATAGATAGTATGAGGAACATTGTCTTCGGTGATGAAACGCTCGTACGCTGCATCAAACATGATGATAGCGTCATTTTCATTAGCATAATCAACCCATGCTTTGAGCTGGTCATGATTCAAAACGGTGCCCGTTGGGTTGTTAGGGCTACACAGATAAATAACGTCTACCTTGCATTCGGGAAGCGCAGGGCAAAAATCATTTTCAGCAGTGGTAGGCATGTAATAAATGTTAGTCCAACCCTGAGCCTCTTCGTCATAGTCACCAGCGCGACCAGCCATTGCATTGGTGTCAACATAAACGGGATATACCGGATCACATACTGCAATCTTGTTATCAACGGAAAGGATGTCGCCAATATTTCCGCAGTCTGATTTTGCGCCATCAGAAACAAAAATTTCATCCATAGCAATATCAACGCCACGATCGTGGAAATCGTTTTTAGCAATTACTTCGCGCAAGAAATCATAGCCCTGCTCTGGACCATAACCATGAAACGTTTCTGCTTTTGAAAGATCATCCACGGCCTCATGCATTGCCTGAACAACTGCAGGAGCCAAAGGGCGCGTTACGTCGCCAATGCCCATTTTGATCAAGTTTGCCTCAGGATGTTCTTCTGCATATGCAGCAGTTCTACGCGCAATTTCAGAGAACAGATAACTTCCAGGAAGTTTTTGGTAATTCGTATTAACCTTAGCCAAAATTGGCCTCCTCTATTCGTGTCATCGAAATAGTTTTCACGTTAGTATTTTGCCCTATGTTGCTAAAAAACTCCAAGACATTAACCCAACAATCCCATATTTAACACTGAGCGC
>CAVABR010000007.1:0-33417 GCA_963586955.1 bacterium | reverse complement strand
AGTGGCTAAAGGAGCCTATAGTCTTGCAGGTCAAGATTCAAGTGAAGCGCTCGGCAGGGGAGACGTTAAGCTTATAGGCGCAAGCTGTTTGTTTTTGTCGCTTGGTCAGTTACCAATATTTTTAGTGATCGTGACGTTATCTTCGCTGGTTGTTATGGCATATTTTCTGCTTCGTTTTCGGGACAAAACCTTTCCCTTTGCGCCTTGTATTGTTTTGGCAACTTTAGTGGCATTTATGCTTTAAGAGGCATAGCTCCCTGTATATGCTTAAGCATTGGGGTTGGTACCGCTTCCTTCTTGGTAGTAATTGCGCGCAAAAGAAGTAAGGAATTCTATTAAATCAAGCGCCGTTGGGCTAATAGTTTTCCCGGCAACTTTCAATATGCCAATCGGATGAAATCTTTGGGCGTCTTTTTCTTTGAGGGGGATAGTAACGATGTCTTTATAGGGCGCTAATCCAGAAGAATCAATCCCAAGTCCAACAATGGGTGCTCTGCTAACCAGGCCACCAAGCATCATTTCGTCGTCGCTGTCTCGGTTGACGATAACTTCTTTAGGGTCAAGGTTATGGTTTACAAGAAACGCATTTACTTCAGAGCCAACAATAATTCCTTCGCGATAGGAATAGAGTGGCAGACCGGTAAGCTCATTAATACTAAGAGATTTTCGTGATGCAAGAGGATGCCCTTTATGAACCATGGCAACAAGACGCTGTTTGAAGAGGGGGCTAAACTCAAAGCCATCCCCTTTGAACTCCGACGACACGGCAAATTCATCTATGCCATGCCTTAGGTTGTAGATAAGTTCGTTAGTAGAGCCTTGATTGATAATTATCTCTACTAAATTACCGCGTGTTCTTCGGTAGGCAAGGAGTGCTTCAGGTAGAAAGGCGCTTCGAACTGACTGTATAGCACCCAGTCGAATAATCCCCGATAGCCTTCCTTTTCTTTTTTCTAATTCAGTAACTCCTTGCTCAAGCAACTGAAGGGAATCGCAGACATATTTTGAGAAAAGATGTCCTTCGTCAGTAAGCTCAACGCCCCGTCCTGCCTTTTTGAAAAGTTTGCAATCAAGTTCTTTTTCTAGGGCTGAAATTGAATGGGAAAGAGTGGGTTGAGAAATGTAAAGGTTTTGCGCTGCCTTAGTGTAGCTTTGCACTTGTGCAAGCTCTCGGAAATATTTCAACTGCGATATATTCATACCATTCCTTTTGCGCTTTTGATCAGGTATTTAATGATCAAAAGCCACCGTAGTTCCGACTGGTTTGGTGGAACGACAATTGACTAACCTATAGAAGAAATGCATAAAAACAACTTCTAAGCATGTATTTTAATACCAGTTTTCTTCTTCATAAAGGCCGTTTTTGTTTGAAGTTGGACCGGGGCGTTCTTATAGTCGTTGGTGTTGAAAAAGTTGCTTTTAAGGGCAATGCAAAACTGAAAGAAGTGGCTGGAAACAGCCACGTGCAACAAGAAGTAGCAGGAAGCAAATTCCTCAAAGGAGCGGAAGAAGAGATCATGGAAGTTTTTTCTACAGCATTAGGCCAAATGGGACTATTGTTTGCGATGATTGCGGTTGGCTTTTTTGCCCGCAAACGCAAGATCATGAATGATGAATTTGATTCCAAACTTTCTTTCATCGTCCTAAATATCACCATGCCCTGCATGATTGTTGCTGCAGTTCTAAATAGCACTTCGTTTCCTAGTGTTGATCGCATTCTGGAGATAATCGAATGGGGCGCGCTTACCTATTTGTTTGTAACGCTCATTGCCTTGATAATTGGTCACTTTGTTAGTTCCAATGACAAAACCAGAGGAACGCTTGAGTACCTTATGGTGTTCAGTAATGTTTCAGTTATCGGGTTTCCGCTTCTTAATGTCATTTTTGGTCCAGAGGCACTTGTCTATGGCGCTATCTTCAATATTCCTTCAACGCTTGCAACGTGGACCATTGGCGTAATGCTTCTTTCTAACAATAAATCAGGCGAAGTGGTATCCCTTAAAACGCGCTTAAAGAAATTGGGCATTTCTTTGGTAAGCCCTTGCATGATAGCGTGCCTTGTTTCCGTTTTCTTGGTCTTGTTTAATGTGACAGATTCTGGCGTTGCATCAAATACGCTTACCACTATTGGTCAGTTCACCTTGCCTGGTGCTATGTTTGTCCTTGGTTCTTCAATTGCAAAAAGCCCTCTTAAAGAGGCCTTTATCAACTGGAGAACGATGATCGCAAGTGTTTCTCGTTTGCTTGTTATGCCTCTTGCGTGCTACTTCGTTTTCGGTTTCTTCATTGATGACCCTCTTCTGCTTGGAACCATTGTTCTTATCACGGCAATGCCGGCAGCTTCCAGTGGCACCATGATGTGTATTGACGCTGATGGGGATGTGGAAAGCATGAGCCAGGGAACGTTCTTAACCACATTCATGTCTATGGGTACCATCCCTGCTATGGCAATGCTTCTTGCCTAAGATGCCAAAGCGCGCGAAGCATTGTCGTAAGTATGATGAAGAACTTGCAGGCAACGCTTTTGTTTTGCGTGCTGAACATACCTTGGTCATTGAAGCGGTTAATAAATTGTTTGAATCTTCGGGGTAAAGAGCTTCGAGTACTGAATATGCCTCGGCTATCGAAGCGCACGCTTTAAAGTAAGGTTCTCACTAGTTTTGCGGGAAGCACTCCAGACGTTTCATTTAAAGGCCTGTCTTAAAACAGGGCTTACAACCCAGGGAAGAAAAGCATATAAAGAGCAACGTCAATTCCTGATACAATATGGGCGCCCAATTACCAAAAAACAGTAAGGACGTTTATGAAGGCGCTCTCTTTAATTGGAAATATATGTTCTCGCTATGTTGCTCTGATCATTATCGCACTATCAGCATGGGCGTTTGTTGCGCCCCAGCTATTCGCTTGGACTACTGCCTATACGTCTATTTTTCTGGGAATTATCATGTTTGGCATGGGGCTAACTATCAGCCCCGCTGACTTCAAGGTGGTATTCACTCACCCTAAAGAGGTTTGCCTGGGTGCGCTTGCTCAATATACCATCATGCCCGGGCTTGCTTGGCTTCTGGTTACTATTTTTCAGCTTCCGGCAGATCTTGCCATAGGGGTTATTCTAGTGGGATGTTGTCCGGGAGGTACTGCTTCGAACGTTATTACCTATATTGCTAAAGGCGATGTGCCCCTTTCGGTAGGCATGACCATTGTGTCAACGCTTTTAGCGCCCATCGTTACGCCAGCCTTGGTTTGGTTGCTGGCAGGCGCTTGGGTCGATGTTTCATTTTGGTCGATGTTTGTGGGCGTTTTGCAGGTAGTTTTGCTTCCGGTTGCCGTTGGAATTTTGGTTAACCTGTTTGCCAGCAAAGTGGTTGACAAGGTTAAGCCCGTTTTACCGTTGGTGAGTGTATTGGCTATTGCTCTCATAGTTGCCGGAATTATGGCAAACAACGTGGAGAAAGTATTCGAAAGTGGCTTGCTCACTCTGGTCATTGTAGTTCTTCACAACGGCGTGGGCATGCTGGCAGGCTACGGAGTTGCTCGCTTGTTTAAACTCAGCAGGCCAAAAACCACTGCGCTTACGGTTGAGGTAGGAATGCAGAATTCTGGCCTTGCTGTTACCCTTGCAGCCGCCAATTTTGCCGCGAACCCGCTCGCTACCCTTCCGGGAGCGGTCTTTAGCGTGTGGCACAACATTGCGGGGTCTATTTTTGCAAGCTTTCGCGTTGCAAAGCAGCGAAAGATTGAATCAGAGCCATCAAAATTGAACAATTCCTCGGACGAGAGGACAAGATAAGTTTAATGGCGGTAAGAGATAATTCGTCAAAGGTTTCTTCGTATTAAACGCGTGCATAAACATCTAGGGAAGCATAATCCAAGTTGCTTCGAATGGGCATGTCAAACGAAGTACTTTGTCCTGTTTGCGGGCATTCGGAACCCATTTCTTGCGCATAGACAATCTTGCCATTTTCATCGCGAAATACTGCAACAATTTCTACATATCCATTGCCGGCATTTCCTGCATCGTCAACTTTAACTTCGCCCGTGAGTTTAGTGGTGCCACCCGCCTTTGCGATTGAAACATTTGATACCGTAAATGCTCCCGTGTTAAGGCTGGTGGAGAGGTTATAGGAATCTATCTTGTCAACGGAGCATTCTATGCTTGCTGGCAAAGAATCTCCTTGGGTTATTGATGCGCTATATTTTGTTTCGCCCGGTCCTATTGCAACATAGAGCAAATTTGAGGAGAACATGATGGTTCCATCTGCGTTTTTGCCTGTTACGGTGACCGAGGGGTATTTTACGGCAGTGGTTTTGCTTTCATTGCGAAGCGCAACCGCAAAGCCCACGTAGCCGTCTGTGGATTGGTAAACATTTGATTCGCTTACCACAAGCTTGACGTCATCGGTAGATGTCGCGCTTTTGTTGTTCACTGAAGTGTTTGAAGATGACGAAGCTTGAGTGCTGTTGTTGCTTGAAGATGACTGTGCTGTGGTTGCGTTCGTATTGTCGTTAGATGCGGTAGGGGTGAGAGAAGTTGCTACCCATGCTATACCTGCGACAAGCAGGATGACAACAATAATTGCAGGGATCAAAAAAGCGGGCTTGCGCAGGTTTGATTTCAGCTTCGAAAGCGTAGATTGGTTGGTGTTACTAGTCTGGTCAGCGCCAGTTTTAGCGAGCGCCTCCGAAGAACTTCTATTGCCCGCAATTTCCTCTAAAGCAGATGAAAGCGCTTGCGCACTTTGGAATCTGCTACTGGGCTCAAAAGCGCAGGCACGTTTGAGCACCGTTTGCAAATTCGGCAGGGTGTTCAAAACAGCATTAAGACTTGTTTCGTAAGAATCATCATCGGGGCGGATGCCGGTGAGCATAAAACCTAATAGTCGCCCGATGGAATAAACATCACTGCGCGCATCCGTTGGCGCGAATCCAAATTGTTCAGGTGAAGCAAATCCAAACGTTCCAAGCTTGTTGGTATCTTTTGTCTCTCCGGCCGTATAAAGGCGGGCAATATTGAAGTCGATAATATGAGCACCGTCAGCAGCTATGATGATATTGGCGGGCGATAAGTCACGATGAATTATGTTGCGCGCATGTATGGCTTCGGTAGCTTCGCAAACATTAAGGGTAATAGATATTGCTTCGTCAACGGCAAGCGTGCCTCTCTGGGACACCAAGTTTTCAAGCGAATCTCCTGGTATATAATCACAAACAACCACAAAAAGATCGGGCAATTCGTAGGTGGCAATGACATGAGGAAGGCGCAGACAAGAGCATTCTGAAAGTGCTGACCATACATCGCGTCGTGCCATTTCTTTCGGAATTTTTTTGCGAACAAATGGGCCTGCATCGCCTAAAAACACCAATTCCGTGGTGCCATTTGGGCTCTTGGCCAAAACCGACCTCACTTCGTAGGCATCATCGAAATACAGGGCGTGTAGCGCCTGGTCATCGTTCACAAAAGATCTCTTTCTGTCAAAAAAGGACGTTAACTCGTATGGTTATTGTATCTAACAAGTTTGTCTATATAGGTTTATAGGCGATTTTATTTTACTTACATGGAGGTAGGTATTCTTCAGTTGGCAACTAAATTACTTCTGAAGGGCAGACATCAAGAAGTTGCGTGCGATGACGATTGCTTAAATGCGTGTGCTTTTGTGTTTTGTGGCATTGCCGAAAAAGAGGGCTAAGGCCCACGAAGCAGAGAAGCTTCAAAAGCGCGCCAGCTTATAAACGTCCCGTGTTAAGCAACGTCTTTTCGCCAAATTTGAAAAGTTGATCATCTACGTCGATTCGGGTAAACCCTGCATCAATGCACCACATAATAATGGCATCGCGTCGAACTTTTGGCCAGAGCTCCGAAACGCCAGCTTGACGCAAAAGACGCTGTGTTTCGCGAAGATTGCAACCTAAGCCTAATGCCAGCATGATGGCATGGTCTCGTCCTGGTTTGCTTTTTCCTGCAAAGATGTCATAGATTACCGTAGCATTGATACCCGATGCGCGCACCACATCGGCGCGTTTCAAACTGTTTTTATCAAGCAATTCTTTTAGATAAACAGGAAGATCACGGTCTATGGGTTCTTCTGAATCCAGATAGGTTTCTATAGAGTTGGAAGACAAAAGACGTTCCAATAAATCTTCAGTAAGCCAAACACTGGAAGGCTTTGTTTGGCTCTTGTCTGAAATGTTGTTTTCGGTAGTGGATTTTAGTTCGTCTAACATGTGTATTTCCCGTATCGTGAAGATTTTGCTCTATAAGCCAAGTTTTGCTGTTGCTCGCATTTTTAGTGTAAGTCTTTGAGAATGCGTCGCGCTCAAAAATGGCTATTTTACAAAGGTGTAGATTAAGTGAGAAAAGCTGGGATTACAATAGGCGTTTTCGCCAGCGTTTGACTTCGAGCATATAAAAAGGGTTCCTTGCGGAACCCTTAATCCTCCCAACCAAAGAATTTAACTTTGACCCTCCGTGCCCTACGCTCTGTGTTGCCTCCTGCTAATGCTCCCCAACAACGCATTTGGCTTGTAAGACTTAACGCTTTGTTGCTCGTGCGTTGCACTCACTATACCGAAACTAATACAACAAAAGTGCTACAAAAAAACACCTAATTTATATATGAAGAGGAAAAACTTGGAAATTTTTTAAATTTTTTGAGGTGATTTTTAGAGTTGTGAATATGCTGACTTGTTTTCTGCAACGGTTGGGCTTGACTTTTGCAACTTTTAAGCTTGGTTTTAGGCAGATCTTTGTGGCTTGAATCTCGCGCATGGTCTAACTTGCGCCTTTAAGCAGAACTTCTTTGAGGTCCAGCGGAGGATTTGATTTTCATATAAAGACTGATCTGCGTTTATTGCCTCATAGCTCTTCAGTCTTTAAAACCTACTCAGCACGTATGCGTGCGCACATAATCTCATAATCTCATGACTTCATAGCATCTTCAGCTAATCTTGCCCTAAAAATAAAAAAGCCTCATTCGTATAATGAGGCCTAACTTTTATATGGTGCCCGAGGCGAGATTTGAACTCGCACGTCTTTCGACAACGGTTTTTGAGACCGCCGCGTCTGCCGTTCCGCCACTCGGGCGCAGGAGCAAATTATAGAGCATTTTTTAGAGATAGCCAAGAAGATTTAAAAAACTCTTTTATAATCAGTAGAATTAAATGAATAATCCGCTTTGAGAGAAATGAAAACACTATGATCAACGAGACAATGTATGGTTTAGGTAGCGCCCCTTCTGTTATTCGTGAGCTCTTTGCTTATGGCTTGCAACGTAAGGCAGAAATTGGCGAAGAAAATGTTTTTGATTTCAGCATTGGCAACCCTTCTGTTCCCGCGCCTGAAAAAGTGGCTCGCGTTATCAAACAACTTGCTGATGAACCTGCTGCTCAGCTCCATGCTTACTCTCAGTCTTCAGGACTTGATTCGGTCAAGAGTGCTATTGCGGATAACCTTAATCGTCGTTTCGGGACAAACTATTCGTTTGAAAATTTCTACTTAACGCACGGAGCCTCCTCTTGTTTGAGCGCCTGCTTTTCCGGTCTTGCCAATCCAGGAGATGAAATAATTGTCATTGCGCCTCATTTCCCTGATTATCGCGTTTGGATTGAACATGCGGGCGCAAAGTGTGTTGCAGTGCTTGCGCGCGAAGACAATTTCCAAATTGATATTGAAGCACTCAAAGCATCTATCACTGATCACACCAAAGCGGTTGTAATCAATTCGCCCAATAACCCTGTTGGTGTGGTATATACGCGTGAGACTCTTGAGGCTCTTGCAAATCTGCTTCGCGAAGAGCAAGAAAAGCGCGGTCACGAGATATATCTAATTTCGGATGAGCCTTATCGCGAACTTGTCTATGATGGCATTGAGGTACCCTGGGTTCCTTCTTTGTATGAGAACACCATTATTTGTTACTCCTGGTCAAAGTCTCTTTCGCTTCCGGGAGACCGCATTGGGTATGTCCTTGTCCCTGATAGTGTCACTGATTCCAAGAAGGTTTACTTAGCCATTTCTGGCGCAGGTCGTGCACTTGGTTATATTTGTGCGCCGGTATTCTTCCAGCGCGTTATAGCTGAATGCGTTGATGAGCCCGCAAACGTTTCTGCTTACGCGCACAATCGTGCTTTGCTTACTGAAGGTCTGTCAAAGCTTGGCTATAAATACGTTTCTCCTGATGGCGCCTTCTATTTGTGGGTTAAAGCGCTTGAAGATGATGCTCATGCATTTTCAGAGAAAGCTAAAAAGCACGAACTTCTTTTGGTACCTTCGGACAGCTTTGGCGTGCCTGGTTGGGTTCGCATAGGATATTGCGTTAGCGCTGAGACTATTGAAAATTCATTGCCTGCTTTTGCTGCTCTAAAGGCAGATTACGAAGGGTAGGGCTGTTACGTGGGGCGCCCCTTCAATGCTTCTGGTAATTCTGTATCTTCCGAAGTTCAGTTGCCGAGTGGTGACAGACATTCTTCGGAAGATACTGTTGCTTTGAAGGGTGCCGATGTCACTTGTTCTTCTTACGCTTCGGCGCCTCAAGACGGCACTTTAGAAAATGCATACCATGCTATTGAAGGAATTTCTCCCATAACGGGGGCGATATTTGATTGCGACGGCACTCTGCTTGATTCTCTTGGTGCATGGCGCAGTTTGGAGACGTTTTTGTCGCACGAGGCTGGCGTCACTCCTTCTGTTGAGGAGCATGAGCTGTTTACTACGTTTACTATTCCTGAAGTGGCGCGCTATTTTCACGAGGTATACGGCCTAGGAAGATCCAACGAAGGTGTTTCAAATCTTATCAAGGAATACATGCTTGATTACTACCGTAATAAAGCAACACTTTTGCCAGGGGTAGGCCAATTCCTTGAATCATGCGCGCGCGCCAATATTGCTATGAGCGTTGCCTCTTCTACGATGTCTGATTGCTTAGAGGCGGGGCTTTCTGGTGCGGGTATACGGCAGTTTTTCTCTCATGTTTTGTCGGTTGAGGATATGGGTACCACCAAGAGAGAGCCTCTTATCTTTAATCGTGCATGCGAATTGATGGGCACCGAACAAAAATCCACATGGGGATTCGAAGACTCTCTTTATGCTATGAATACTCTTCGTATGGCAAACTATCCAGTTTTGGGAATCTATGACGAAGGTGGGGAGCCATCACAAACAGACGTGCAGACAGTAGCAACGATTTCAGTAGCAAGTTTCGAAGAGGTAGCCGTTTTGACAACCGGTTATTTGGCTTTCATCAGGTAGCTTGTTGATTGAATTACCTGCGTTCTTGCTATTCGCTTGCATGTAGTAAGCTCATTATGCGTCGCACAGCAACGTTTAACTTTCAGGAATTGCTTCGCTTGCTAAATTATTTCATGCAGTATGTCTTGGCAGTTTTTGCGAATGTTATCTAGATCTATCTCTTTGGCCGAAAGCGAAAAGAGAATGGCATGAGCTGCAATATGGCCAATATTTTCAGGTGTGTGGTTTTTGACGCAATAGCCAGACGCTTCCAAAATTAACTCACCGCGTTGCTTGGCATGAAAATGATGTTGAAGTCCTTCGACAATAGAGAGGATGACCACCGCGGTTTCGTCAGCATCGCGCGTAAAGAATTCTTGCTCTTCAACTCCCGCTTTAATGATCTCGATCATAGCTTGATAGCAGATGCGATAGTTTTTGAAAAGAAAATCGAACCGTTCAGGGTTGTTATGCGCAAGCGATTCCAATTCAAAAAAATCAAAAGGAAGTTCGCATTTTTTTACCACATCACACACAATGAGTGAATAGATTTTTTCTGTTGGTGTTGCTTGTGCTTTTTGGAGCTTATCAACAAAGCTTTCCATATCGCCTTTTTGGAAAATGCATTCCAAAATGGCTTCTTTAGAGGGAAACCAATAATACAGGGAAGATTGGTTAAGCCCAACCTGTCGCGCAATTTCGCTTAGAGAGGTTTTAGCATAGCCTCGTTCTTGGAAAAGCTTTATAGCAGTAGCAATAATATGCTCTCTCGAAGCAGAGCCTTTTGTGCTTGGCTTGCGAGTCTTATTGCCCTGTTTTAAGGGAGTAGAATCTTGTATATTTTTATTCATGTATTTTTCTCCCATTGCACGCACCTTCATTGTTCCCCTGCTAGTAAATATAGCCTTTTACCTTGGGTTTTGCCAACGTTCTTTACAATTTTTTTAGAAATTATCACGGGTTCTTTTTGATCTATAAGCGCATGAAATACACCCCAAAAGTACAGAAATGAATCTTGTTGATTTGCCGGTAAATGTTCGGTGGTTTGGTGCATGTAATCTCAAAAAAGCAACCTTGCCTTGTTGGGGGAATGGTTACAATGAGAAGGAAAACTATATGAACTGAATTCAGTCGCCTTGAAGCGATTCTTCGTTACGGTAGGCTTAGCTTTTATGCCAAGCCTATGCCAAATTTATGCCAAAGGAGTGCCCCTATGATTCATACCATTGAACGCACCATTGCCAAAAATAAACTCTTTTCTTCTGCGACCCCTGTCATCGTTATGGTTTCGGGAGGTTCTGATTCAACGGCGCTTGCTTACCTAATGCATGACCTTCATGAAAGAGGGTTGGTGGGACAGCCCGCCATCTTGCATATCAATCATATGCTCCGAGGCCAAGACGCCTACGATGATCAGGCTTTTGTGGAATCGCTTGCCAATTTTTTAGATATGCCTTTTTTCGCATGCGAAATAGACGTGAAAGAGATGGCACGCTATTCAGGAGGAAATATTGAAGCAATTGGCAGACAAGAGCGTTATCTGGCGGCACATGAGGCACTTGAGAGTCTTTGTTTACATGTTTCCATTCCAGTTTCTGAAGGCAGAATCATCACGGCGCATACGCAAGATGATCGCGTTGAGAATTTCTACATGCGCTCAATTAAAGGTACGGGACCGGGCGGATTCCGCTCCATGCTGTACCAAAATGGCCCGGTGGTTCGCCCTTGTCTTGATGTTTCGCGACAAAGCCTGCGGGATTTTCTTTTTGATCGTTCGCGCGATGAAGGCGCTGTTGTCTATGACGGAAAAGGTAATCTCTGGAGAGAGGATGCTACCAATGCTCATACTGACAGGTTCCGCTCCTATGTTCGCCACGAAATGATCCCGGTGGCCAAGAGAAAAAACGCTCAACTGCTTGATACGCTTTGTAGAACGATGAATCTCATTGCCGATGAAGATGACTATCTCAATGAACTTGCGCAAGAGGTTTACGAAGAAAACCTTGAATGGATTTCCTCGCCAGAAGAAGAACAAGGCGAATTTCAGGGCTGTAAAATTCAGCCTTCTTTTGGGGCGGTTCGCACACCTTTGCAGAGACGCGTGCTCTTTGCCATGCTCAAGGTTTTCTTAGGGCAAGAAGCAAGAATAGAAACTTCGTCTATTGAGGCTATTCTTGATGCATTCGATGAAGACGGTCTTCCTAAAAGCGGATTCGTAACCAATATCCAAGGGGATTTGGCGGTAAGTTCAAACAACAAAGGGGTTCTTGTTGAACCGATGGCGGTATTTCGCGCCCGAAGAAAACGTGCCAAGTAATACTATTGACCGCAGAAGATAATTGCGTGCTTTAAGCCTTTCGTTTGAAACGATATTGTTTCAAACGCCGTTTCCTAAGAGCGCACAGTACGTTGCGCAGTGGACGGCGTGCCTTGCATAGCGCCCAGGCACAACACCAAAAGCGCGGAGCGTGGCGCCAGGAGCGTAGCGCTAGAAGTGTAGTGTCAAGCGCGCAATCAATATAGTACGGTTTAACTTTTAGAAAGATGTAACATGTCTGATCAAAATACAAACAGCATTCCAGAAAATACCATTCCTATCAATGTCATTCTTGCTTCTAAGAGTCCTCGAAGAAAACAACTTCTTGAAGAAGCCGGTGTGAAATTTGTTGCCTATACTGCTTCTACGGAAGTAGATGAATCGCTTGAGCCTGATGAACGCAAAGACCCCAAAGAAGCGGTAAAGAAGCTTGCGGAACGCAAAGCTGGCGCGGTTGTCCAAGATATCCTTGCTCAAAATCCAACAGGTCTGGGCATTGTTATTGGGGCAGACACCACTGTTGTTCTTGATGGTGAAATGTTCGGAAAACCTTACAGTGCAGATCATGCACGCGAAATGCTCCAAAAGCTTTCAGGGCGCACGCATGAAGTCATCACCGGCGTGTCCGTCTGGATGATCATGCTCAACGAATCCGAAGAAAACGGAGGAGACGGAAATGTTTCGCTTGGTTTTAGGTCTTTTACCGAATCAAGCTTCGTTACCTTCAAAGAGCTTTCCATGGAAGACATCAATGCCTACGTTGCAACGGGAGAGACTATCGACAAGGCGGGCGCGTACGGAATTCAAGGCAAAGGCTCAAAACTCGTTGAAAAATATGAGGGGGATTACAACAACATTGTTGGCCTTCCAGTAGATACCCTGCTTAAGAATTTCCCTGATTTGCTCAGCCCTTACCTTGAAGTTGAAGTCATATCTAAAGACGAGAATGCCCAAAAATAGCCAAAGCATGTTTTTGTCTGCGCTAAGAAGACTATGCAATAAAGACGAAAGCACCTAAAAATAGCAAAAATCTCTAACTTCAATGAAGATTTATTGCAAAAGAATTGCGCTTTCATGAGTGTCGTCACGTAAAAAGTCGCCTTTTGATACACTACTTCAGGTATACCTACCTGTATAAGATGTAGTAAAGGAACACAAATGGTGAGCTCAATTCACCCTGCCATCGACAGAGTGCTTTTTACGGAAGAAGAAATCAAGCAATGCGTTGATCGCATAGGTGCACAAATAACCAAAGATTACGAAGGTAAAGAACTGGTTGTTGTATGCGTGCTTCGCGGAGCGGCAATTTTTATGGCAGATTTGGTAAGAGCAATAGATCTTCCTTGCGAAATGGATTTTGTTGTAATTTCTTCCTACGGAAATGGAACAAAAAGCTCAGGCGTAATCCATATGCTCAAAGATCTCACTACTGATATCGAAGGTCGTCATGTTCTTGTTGCTGAGGATATTCTTGATAGCGGATTAACGCTGAGTTACTTCTTAAAGACGCTTCAAGCGCGCAACCCCGCTTCTGTTGAGGTTGCAACTTTGCTCAGAAAAGAAACTCCACGACAAGCAGATATCCATTGCAAATATACCGGATTTAAAGTTCCTGATGAATTTATTGTAGGATACGGGCTTGATTATGCTGAGCGCTATCGCAATATGAAATATATTGGTGTTTTAAAGCCAGAATTACATCAGTAAACAAGAGGCATAGGAAAGAAACGCAACAGAGAAGTAGCAACGAGGAATTAAGAATTTATGGCACAGACTCCCAATCCTAAGAACATAAAAAAACCTGGTAACAAACGTTCAAATATCGTAACAATCATTGTTTTTATAGCCATCGCTGTTTTCTTTGTATCGATGGTTACCCGCATGACAACATCATCTAATGGCATTTCTCAAACAGACCAATTGGTAACGTCTGAATTTACGCAGGCTATTGAGCAAGGTCGCATTCAAAATGTTGTCTATGATGCTGGTTCTGAAACAATTTCTGGTACGTATTACCCTGCTTCTACCGCCGGTAGCTCTGCCTTGAGTGCTTTCAATGTGGGCATAGAAGCTTTGAACTCACAGCTCGGTGTCATGACAAACGGTGGTTCGCGCCTGGGTATCATCTCAGAGCAAGAGCTTTCATCGAGTCACTTAGGATCTCAACACAACTATACCTGTACGTGGGTAGGACAAGATTCTCTTGGAGAACTTATGGCTGCTCATCCAAATATCAGCTATAAGGTGAACTTAGCTTCTCCTTGGGGTTCCATCCTTCTTTCGCTGTTACCTATTCTCTTGATCGCTGGTCTTTTGTTCTTCTTCTTCTCTCAAATGAACAAAGCGAACAATTCGCAAATGTCATTTGGCAAAGCCAAGGCAAAGAAGTCAGTCGAAGAGCACCCCGATGTTAAATTCTCTGATGTAGCGGGCGTTGACGAAGCGGTTGAGGAAATGCAAGAAGTGAAAGACTTCTTGGCAAATCCTGCGAAATACCAAGCAATGGGAGCAAAGATTCCTCGTGGTTGTTTGTTAGTAGGCCCTCCGGGCACTGGTAAAACGTTGCTTGCTCGTGCGGTTGCAGGAGAAGCAAAGGTTCCGTTTTTCAGCATTTCTGGTTCAGACTTCGTAGAGATGTTTGTTGGCGTGGGTGCATCCCGTGTGCGTGACTTGTTCAAGCAAGCAAAAGAAGCATCACCGGCTATTATCTTCATCGACGAGATCGACGCAGTTGGTCGTCAGCGTGGCGCTGGTCTTGGTGGCGGTCATGATGAACGCGAACAAACGCTTAACCAGTTGCTGGTTGAGATGGACGGCTTTGAGCCTAATGATTCAGTTGTTTTGATTGCCGCAACAAACCGCTCAGACGTTTTGGATCCCGCTCTTCTTCGTCCTGGTCGTTTTGACCGCCAGATTGTGGTTGACGTTCCTGACGTTAAAGGGCGCGAAAAGATCTTGCGCGTTCATGCAGAGAATAAGCCCATGGCAGATGACGTGGATCTTGTTCGTTTGGCTAAACTTACTCCTGGCTTTACCGGTGCAGATCTTTCCAACCTTCTTAATGAGGCAGCAATTTTGTCTGCTCGTCGTAATAAGAGCATCATCAACGATAAAGAGATCCAAGAAAGCATGGAGCGTGTTATTGCTGGTCCTGAGCGCAAGGGACGCATTCTTGATGATAGAACGCGCAACACTATTGCGTTCCATGAATCCGGCCATGCTTTAGTGGGACATTTGCTTGAACATGCTGATCCAGTTCATAAGATTTCAATCATTTCTCGTGGACGTGCGCTTGGTTATACCTTGTCTATTCCTGAAGATGACAAGCCTTTGAATAGCCGCAATGAAATGCGTGATCAATTGGCAGTATTCCTTGGTGGTCGTGTAGCTGAAGAATTGTTCTGCGATGATATCACCACGGGCGCTTCTAATGACCTTGAGCGTGCTACCAAAGTTGCCCGTTCAATGGTTACCAATTACGGCATGAGTTCCGAATTGGGCGTTCAGATCTTTGGCCAGCCTAACCACGAAGTGTTCTTGGGTCGTGATTACGGCAATACCCAAGATTACTCCGAAGAGACAGCACGTCGCATTGACGACGAAGTTGCTCGCATCATGAAAGAGGCTCATGACCGCGCTTACGAGATCTTGAGCACTCATGGTGATCAGATGCGTTTGATGGCTTCGGTTCTTTTGGATCGTGAGACGGTTGACGGTGACGAATGTACCGCATTGCTTGATAATCGTTGGGCAGAATACTTGCAGAAAGAGCAAGAAGAAAAAGCTAAAGAAGCAAACCTTTCTTCGCCTTCTGCACCTGCACCTCAGAATCAGGCGGGAGCTAATGGTCAGGTTGCACCACAAGGTCAGGTTGCACCAGAACAGCAGCCACAGCAGCCCGGCGCGCAGAGCGTTTCTTCTCAACCACAAGCTGGAGTTAACACTGGCGCTGGCAATACCTCGCCAATCCCACCGGTGAGCCCCATGGTAAATCCGGTAGTTCGCTCTGGCAATGAACAGAACCCTTCTGAGCCGGTAAACCAGAATGTTGCAAACCAGACCACATCCTCTAATGGTCCTGCTTTCTTGGATGAGATTGAGAAAAAGATCAGAGATATGCAAGGTGGCAACAATCCAGCTCAGCGCAAGGATGATTCAGAAAAGAAGGATTAGTAGCATGATTTGGAAATGCTCACAATATCATTTTGATTCTCAGATGCCCATTATTATGGGCATCTTGAACGTTACCCCTGATTCATTTTCTGACGGGGGTTCATATTCAAATGCCGAAGAGGCCTGCTTGGCCGCGCGCAAGATGATCGAAGATGGTGCGCTCATTATTGATGTTGGCGGTGAGTCAACACGTCCGGGAGCCAATCCGGTTTCTGTTGAAGAAGAGTTGCATCGTGTTTTAGACGTGGTGCGTACGCTTTCTGCCGAAGGGATTTGTGTAAGTATTGATACTCGTCATGCAGAAGTAGCTCAAGCATGTATTGATGCAGGCGCTTCAATCATTAACGATGTTACGGGCTTTAGAGATCCGGCTATGGTCAAGGTTGCGCAGGCCTGCGATGCTGGCCTAGTTGTTATGCATATGAAAGGCGACGACCCGCAGAATATGCAGGATGACCCTACCTATACCGATGTGGTCTCTGAAGTGTCAGCGTATCTTTTGGAGCGTGCTCAATCTCTGGAGTCTTTGGGCGTTGATCATGCGCGTATTTGCTTGGATCCTGGCCCCGGATTTGGGAAAACAGCCAAGCAAACCATTGAGCTTATGCGCAATTTCCAAGAGTTTGCCCACCTGGGATACCCTTTGATGGTTGCGGTTTCTCGCAAGAGCTACATTGGATATGCCTATAAAATAGAAGATCCTAAACAGCGCGATGATGCTTCGGCTGCCGAAGCGCTTCTGGCATGCGAATTGGGCGCTTCTGTTATTCGCACCCACAATGTCAAGCTTACCGCTACCTCTGTTGAAGAGAACCTTCGTCCGTATGTACTTTTAGGCCTCGGCTCAAATGTTGCCTTAGTTGCCGACGAAGGGGAGGAGCGAGAAGGAAAGATAGCTCTCCTCAATCAAGCTATTGCAGATATGTGCATGCTTCCTGATTCTCAGATTATTGACGTTTCGAGCTTCTATGAAAGCGAACCTGCCTATTATGAAGATCAGGATACCTTCGTCAATGCGGTGGTGCTTTTGCGTACCGGAATTCCGCCACAAGAGCTCTTGCATTATTTGCAAGCTATAGAGAATAGTCTTGGTAGAATTCGCGAAAAAAAGAACGGTCCGCGCACTTGCGACATAGATATTCTTGACTATCAAGGCTATGTTTGTGATCACGAAATTCTTACGCTTCCTCATCCGCTGTTGGCCGAGAGAGACTTTGTGGTAAAGCCTTTGTTGGAGCTTTTGCCTGGTCATGTCCTGGCAAATGGCAAGAAAGTCACGTTGGAGAATGTGAGCGTAGGGAAGGCCTGGAAGTGCTCAGGGCAGAACGCATAACAAGCGCTCTTGATTCTTCCTTTTGGAATATTGAGACCTACGACAAAATTCAATCCACCAACACGCTTATCAAAGAAAAGCTTCGCAATAACTGCCCTGAAGGAGTGGTTGCTACGGCGCTTATTCAAAAAGGCGGTTATGGAAGACAGGGGCGTCTTTGGTCAAGCCCGTTAGGTGGGTTGTATTTTTCTTTCGCACTTCGCCCGTTTGTTCATAATCAGGGTCTTGACCAGAAAACCATTTCTACGTTGAGTCTTGTGGTTGCGCTTTCGTTGCATCGCGTTTTGACAGATCTTGGCATATCTTGCGCACAAATTAAATGGCCAAATGATGTTTTGGTTGACCAGAAAAAGGTTTGTGGTATCTCTCTTGAAGGTGTAGCAGGAGGCATTTGCGTTGGTGTGGGTATCAACGTGTTTCCGCATGCGGGGCAGAGCGCGCTTTCTCAGTCCTACGAGACGGGTTATGTAGGTCCGTTGTTGGCGGGGCAAAGTACTGATGAAATCAAACACAAGGACGGGCGGAAAGACAGCGCGAACCTCTCTCCTACTCAGCAAGCGGTGCTTGAGAACTTGCTTGCATCATTTTTAAATGCCTTCGATTACAACTATAAAACGTGGCTTGATCAGGGATTTAGCGCTTTTCTTGATGAGTACAATAGCTTGCTATTTAATGTAGGTGAATTTGTCACGTTGGAATCCGTTACTAGCACCACGCTTTTTTCTGGAGTGGTTGAAGGCATTAACGAAGAGGGGTTTCTCTTGCTTAAACAGCCTGATGGTCAGATTATTGCCACTTCATCAGGAGAAGTTCATACGCGCCATAAATAAGGCGCGCTGTTTCTTCGCGTAGTTTTCGATGTGTATTGTTGTCTGGCAAAGGTTGCGAAACGCCGGACGGCAAATACTGCGTAAGACCGAGCAATGGCTCCTTCGAAATGTTGAATAGTAAACCTGCCACCAAAGGCGCGACTATTACAGCTTGGAGTAACATCCCCTTCGAATAGTTAGATAGTAAACCTTCGCAAAGTGCTTCGCGGTAAGCAAATCCTGCGAAAGGCTGAACCAATCGCTTCGAAGTGTCGTCCTATAAGAAGTGCGATAGGAGTTCTTTTAGACCAATAAGTATAAGCACGACACCGCCAATGATAGTTGCCTTGCTCCCGAGCATCGCGCCGAAGCGTCGTCCTATGAGAAGTGCGACGGTGCAACAAGCGGCCGTGGTGCAACAGATAGCAATAGCGGCAAAGACCACGTTAACTGAAAGCGCAGCAAAGCTTACTCCTACCGCCAACGCATCAATACTGGTAGCAATGGCCTGGAAGAAAAGCACACTAATGGTAAGAACAGGACCCTTTTTTACGGCAGTTTCGTTTTCTTCATTAGGATCTTCATGGAAGGCATCCCATATCATCTTTCCACCGATAAAGCCCAAGATTACGAAGGTGATAATTCCTGCATATTGGTCGATAAATGAACTGATTGCTCGCCCTGCAAAATATCCAATCAAAGGCATGATTCCCTGAAAGGCGCCAAAAAACAAGGGCATAAGAAGTGCGCGCTTAAAGGAAGTAGAGCGGTAGGTAAACATGTTAGATATTGTGACGGCAAACGCATCCATCGAAAGCGCTACACCTAAGATAATTATTTCTATTCCTGTCATGGTTTTCCTTAGAGTTTATTGGTAAGTAGGAACGGCTATTTATAGCGCCGGTTTCCACAAGTGGTTCATTATAGGCTATTCAAGCAGGCAAAAATTGCAGTGACTGCATAATTTCGGGGGTCGTGCGTCTAGACGTGATGGGCGATAGATGAATAAAGACAGGTCAATTCCTTTCTTGTTCGTCTACGATCAGACTTGATTCGAAAACTTCTTAGGACTTTGGATACGAACACCAACACAGAAAGGCCGACCATGAGTCCAGAAAGTTTATATGAACAATGCGTTACATTCTGTGTAGTTTCACAAGCCAGCGCTTCGCGAACATTTTTAAAGCGTACTCTGTCTAATTAATAGGGGAAGGCTCTTATGTACTTTCGCATAAGCAAGCTTGTGAGGAGTTTGTATGGTATTGCGAAATATATAAGAGATGAGAGGTCTTAATGGAAAAAGCAATCATGAATAACCAGACACAATCAAGGACGAAAGAAATTGTACTCTGCGCGCTTTCGATTGCCCTTATGAGTGTTTCTGCTTGGATTACTGTCCCCTTCGGTCCCATTCCGTTTACTCTTCAAACACTAGCAATCATGTTTGTGCTGTTTGCCCTAACCCCCAAATGCGCTCTCATTTCTATTGCGGGTTATTTACTCTTAGGCGCAGTGGGGTTGCCCGTTTTTTCTTCTTTTAAGGGCGGTCTTGCTGCATTGCTCGGCCCTACGGGTGGTTTTATTTCAGGATTTTTGATTGCAGGTGCGCTTGCGCTTGTAGTTAAAGCTTTGCTTGGTCGCATAGCGTTTTTTAATAAAGACACGCAAAAATCCTTCTTTGGTATCTCCATTAAAACAGGTGTGCTGTTTACTAATATTGCGATGGGTATTGTCTTTCTCGTTGTTTTATATGTGCTTGGTTGGCTCCAGCTTATGTTTGTAGGAAATATGAGCGCCGAGGCTGCCTTTGTGGCAGCAGTGGCGCCGTTCGTCTTAATCGATTTGGCCAAAATGGTTGGAGCTATTCTTCTTGCCCAGGCGGTAGGAAGCGCCCTGAACCATTAGGGCTCAATCCGTTTCGCTATTTTTCATTAACGGTGCATTCTGGGCATGCCATTCAGGCGCCCCTTCAAATTAAAGTTGTTACTCTAAAATTGCTGTTTTCAATAAGCTATTTGGCCATTGAAGAGGGAAAATGCGCATAAATTTAAGAAAAATTAGTGTATTTGAAAAGGATATATAGATTTCTGAGCATAAAAAGTTGAAAATACATTTATAGTAGCTATGTAATGAAAAAAGACACAAGAAGAAACGTCCTTTGTCCATTCAAAAGAGTTCGGGGGAGTTATGAATTTATCGCAACTATATTATTTTAGAAAGCTTGCTGAACTCGAACATTACGGGAAGGCTTCTGAAGAACTGTACATTACTCAGCCATCGTTATCGAACTCAATTGGCAACCTTGAAAAAGAACTAGGCGTGCCACTGTTTGAGCGCGTAGGAAGAAATGTTCGCCTTACTTCCTACGGGGCAGAATTTAACGAGCATATCTGCTTAGCGCTCAGCGAAGTTGATAAAGCTGTTGACCTGATGAAGCTCTACAGCAGTGGGCTTAGTGGTCAAATTCGTATCGGAACGGTTATTTCTATTCAAAGGAATTTTCTTCCGTTGCTTTTGAGTTCGTTTAGAAAAGAATTTGGCGACAACATTGTTTTTGACATACATCAGGCAACAACATACAGTTGCATTAAAAGCATCCAAGATGGAAAACTTGATATTGCTTTTTGTGGAAAAGTACCTGATGAACGTGATATTTCTTATGTTCCTATGCTTACGCAAAACTTGGTGGTAGGCGTTGATGCATCGCATGAACTTGCAAAGCGCGATAGCGTCTCAATAGAAGAACTTAAGAAGTACAATCTTGTTTCTTATCGTCAAGAATCTTATGCAAGTACCATTCTTGAAGGCCTTTTTAGAAGGGCAGAAATCACGCCTAAGCAAGGCTTTAATGATGAAATCAGTGCCGCTTCTTTAGTTTGTGCTGAAAAAAACGTGGTTGCCATCATGCTTGAAACGCTTGATGACCACAATATTGAAGGCTTTGTTAGCATCCCTATAGATGAGGTGCGTGATCCGTTCCATATTATCTACCTTGCGTATAAAGAAAACGCTTTCCATAGTTGTGTCGCAGACCAGCTTATAGATTTTGCGCAAAAGTTTGCTAAGTTTCCTGCTGGCGTTGCTTCGTTGGAAGAGTTTTATCACCGAGAGCGGTCTTCGTAAGGGGAGTCCTAATTTTGTGTAAGGCGCTCGATCAAATTTTTGATCTTGCCTTCTATACCTATTTCTTTATGGCAGTAAACAGGGGTCGATATGGCTCCTGTTTACTATTTTTATAACATGTTCAAATTTTGATTAGAACATGTTCATATCCATATGCGTGGACTTATGAATTACGCCCAAAAAAGCCAAAAGTGGCCAAAAATATCGGGAACCGGTCAAAATCAATAAGGTGAAATGAATGATAATCGAAGAAATGATAAGGTTTAGCGAATTATATTTTTCAGAACTATGATTTGGCAAAATACAACTATTAGACTTAATTCATCATTCCAACCGATAATTAATACAGATCAAATAGGTCTGGCGATATGAAAATATAAAGGTTCTTCGTATCACCGAAAGAAACAATTTTAGGGAAGGTAAGAGTTATGGCACATTGGTTCTCTAAAGCTCCAAACGAGCAACTTGCTGGCAAAACCGCAATCATCATGGGTGGTGGCTCAGGCATTGGTAAAGCAACCGCAGCACAGTTTGTTGCAGCTGGCGCTAATGTAATGATTTGTGGCGTTCCAGAGCAGATCTGCGTTGACACTGCTGAAGAGCTTAAGGCTGAAGGCGGAAACGTAATCGGAATGGTTTGCGACGGCACTAAGGCTGATCAGGTTCAGGCAATGATCGACAAGACTCTCGAAGAGTTTGGTGACATTGATATCATGGTTTCTACCGCTGGTATCGCATTGCCACGTATGAACTCCATCGACGTAACCGAGGCAGACTGGGACAAGATCTTCGGTGTTAACGTAAAGGCTAACTACTTCTTGGCAACCGCTGTTGCTCGCGTTATGAAGGAAAAGGGTCACGGTGGCAAGATGGTAATCATCTCTTCTGCTCGTGGTATCAACTCCATGGAGAACATTGCTCCTTACAGCATCACCAAAGCAGCTGTTATGGGTATGGTTCGCTCCCTCGCTGTTGACTTCGCTGGCTTCGGCATCCAGGTTAATGGTATTGCTCCTGGCTACGTATTCACCCCAATGGTTGAGAAGGTATTCGCTGACAACCCAGCTCAGCAAGAGTACGTATATGGTCGCACTCCTTCTAAGGTTAAGATGGGCTCTCTCGAAGAGATGGCAGAAGCTATTTACTTCCTCTGCTCACCTGTTACCACTTACACCACTGGTCAGACTTTGATTCTCGACGGTGGCTGGTCTATCCAGTAGTTTGAATTTTCAGGCTGGCATTTTTGCCAGCCTATTTTCGTTCCATTTATTTGAAAGGGGTAAATAATGGAAGGTAAAATGAACGCAGTTCTTATGACCAAGCCAGAACCAGGCGCTTGGGAGTATGTTGAGGATGCTCCAATTCCTCAGATCAAAGACGACGAAGTATTGCTCGAGATCAAAGCTTGTGGCATTTGTGGTACTGACCACTCTCTCCATGGCTGGAACGAAGCAATTGCTAACTCTTACAACATTCAGTTCCCTGCAATTTTTGGCCATGAGTTCTCTGGCGTAATTGCAGAGGTTGGCAAAAATGCTCCTGCAAACCTCAAACCAGGTATGCGCGTAACTGCTAACCCTGTTTTGTTTGATAACACTTGCCCATTCTGCGAAAAGGGTCAGGTTAACATTTGCGATAACCGTCCTTTCTATGGCACTGACTTGCCAGGCGCTTTTGCTAAATACATGGCAATCCGTGGTAGCAACGTTATCCCAATGCCAGACGACGTAACCTTCGTTCAGGGCGCTCTTCTTGAGCCACTTTGTGTTGCTCTTAACGCTGTTGAGCGTGTACATCCAGAAGCTGGTGACACTGCAGTAGTTATGGGCCCTGGTCCTATCGGTTTGCTCATGGTTGCTGTTCTCAAGCAGGCTTATGGTATTCAGAAAGTTATCTGCACCGGTCTTGCAAACGACGCAAAGCGTCTTGAGGTTGCAGAAAAGCTCGGCGCTATCGCTGTTAATGGTTCTGAGTGCGACGTTATCGAAAAGGTAAAGGAACTCACTGGCGGTCGCGGTCCTCAGATCATCTTGGACGCTGCTGGTCACTTCACCGTAGTTCAGCAGGCAGTAGAGATGGTTGCTAAGGGTGGACGCATTGGTATCACCGGTCTTCCTGCAAAGCCTTCTACTATCCCAATGACTCCAATCGCTATGCGTCAGATCTCTATCGTTGGTTCTCGCGCTTATGAGCGTAAACACTGGAGCCAGGCTTTGAATCTTTTGGCTAACGGCTTGGATGTAAGCCTTGTTTCCAACTTCGTTCTTCCTTTGAGCGACTGGAAGAAGGGCATGGATCTTATTGACGCAGGCGAAGGTCTTCGCGTTATTCTTGAGCCTTAATTAGCTCTTTAAGAGACAAGCCTCAAAAAAAGAGGAAAACAAACGAGGCCTTGGTTAGTGAATCGGGGTCTCGTTTTTTAGTAAATACACGAGTTTGCATTTCGCTTTGTGTTTAACAAGGCAAAATTAAAGCAAATATAGATTTTAGAAAAGGAGCTCTATATGGCAGGATTGAACGGAACAATCGTTGTTGATCTTACCCAGTATGCAGCAGGTCCTGCGGCAAGCCGTTTGCTCGGCGAGTTGGGTGCAACGGTTATCAAAGTTGAGCCATTTACTGGCGACGAACAGCGTACTCAGGGCATGGCTTGGGGTATGAACTACAAGAGCGAATTTGACGACGTTGCATATGACTGCGGTTCTTTCAACAAAGAGTGGACTGCAATTGACTGCAAAAACCCAGAAGGCTACAAGGCAATGTTGGCTCTTCTTGCAAAGGCAGACATCTTCGTTACTTCTTTGCGTGACGGCGCTCTTGGTCGCTTGGGTCTTGACTATGAAACTCTTCATGAGAAGTTCCCTAAGTTGGTTTGGGCTCAGAACCGTGGCTACGGCGAATATGGTCCTATGAAAGACGCAAAGGGCTTTGACGCTACTTCATTTGCTGCTCGTTCTGGTTTTGTTAGCGCAATTCCTCAGGCAAATGATCACTATGAGCCAGGCAACTCTCCAATCGCTTTTGGTGACTGGAACACCGGTTGTGCTTTGACCGCTGGTATCTTGGGTGCTTATGCTGGTGCTCTTCTTACTGGTGTTGGCGACAAAGTAACCGCAAGTTTGTACCACGTTGGTACTTGGGGTATGACTTCTGCTCTTATCGCAGAGCAGCAGGGTTGCAAGCATCCTAAGGACCGCATGGAAGCAAAATGCCCAACCAATAACTCTTACATGTCTTCTGATGGTACTTGGTTCCTCATGTGCTTCGGCAACTACAACAAATACTGCAAGTTGGTATTTGATACCATCGAGATGGATCCTAAGTACTACACCGATCCTGAGTACAACACTCTTGAGGCTCTTGCTGAAAACGGCAAGTACACTGAGGTTGACGCTGCAATTCACCAGGCTTGCAAGAAGTTCACTTATGCAGAGCTTGAGAAGCGCTTCCGCGAGAACGACATTCCATTCGAGAAGATCCAGACTGTTGCAGACGTTTTGCAGGACGAAGAAGCATTCGCAAACGACCAGCTCCGTCGCGTAAAGTATGTTGACCAAGGTCCTACAAGCGAATTCACCGACAATGATGAGTACATCATCACCACGCCTCCTTTCCGTTTGGCTTCTATCGGTGACCCTGTGCTTTATCGTTCTCGTCCTATTGGTTATGACACCCGTAGAATCTTGAAGGACATCGCTGGTTACACCGACGCTGAGGTTGATAAGCTTTCTGCTGATGGCGCTGTATTGGAGTACAGTGGCGATCCTGTACCAGAGGCTGCACTTCAGCCAAGCTATGGTCCTCATTCAAAGAAGAACTAAGAAAGGTTTGTTCTAATGACGAAAAAAGCAACTCCTTTTTCAAATGTTACTGTTTTAGACTTTTCTCGCTATCTTCCAGGTGGCTATGCAACTCAGGTTCTTGCTGACCTCGGTGCAGAAGTAATCAAAGTTGAAGATACTGGTCTTGGCGACTTCATGCGTCATGACTACCCAACTAAGGGTGGCGGAATTTCTTACTACATCACCGCTCTTGGTCGTAACAAGAAGTCCATCTCTTTGAACCTCAAAGACAGCGAAGTTGTTGACTGGTTCTTGAAGATGGCAAAAGATGCTGACGTTATTGTTGAGAGCTTCCGTCCTGGCGTTACCACCAAGCTTGGTATCGACTACGAAGCTGTTAAGGCAATCAATCCTCGCATCATTTACTGCTCAATTTCTGGTTATGGTGCAAACGATCCTCGTTCTAAGAAGGCTCAGCACGACCTTAACATGCAGGCAACCAGCGGTTACTTGTCAGTAAACCACGGTTCAACTTCACCACTTCACCTTTGCGACCTTTCTTCTGGTATGGTTGCAGGTCAGGCTTTGCTTGCTGCTCTTTATGCTCGTGAGCAGACTGGCGAAGGTTGCTACATTGACACTTCAATGTTCGACTGCTTCGTATGGTGGAACTCTTTGCTCGACAGCCGTTGGTGCTTCAATGGTGGCGAGTGCAAGCGCAACGACCTTGAGTATCCTTCAACTGCATACAACGTATATGACACTGCAGATGGTGGCAAACTTGCTCTTGGTATGGTTGAGCCTAAGTTCTGGGAGCCATTCTGTGACGCAATTGGTCATCCAGAGATCAAGCCAACCGGTTTGATGCGCGAATGGGAAGCTCCAGAGGCATTTGAAGTTGTTCGCGAAACCATTAAATCTAAGACTACTCAGGAATGGCTTGAGTGGCTTGAGGATAAAGACTTCTGCATTGCAAAAGTTAACTCTAAGACTGAAGCTGTTGAGCAGATCACCCGTGAGAACCCAGAGGCTCTTGCTTGGGTTGAATTCCCACGCGTTGGCCGTGTTCTTCAGACTGGTCTTCCTCATCATCTCTCCAGCATCCCTGTTGAGATTTCTGAGTTCGAAGCTCCTTCACTTCTTGGTCAGGATACTGCTGAGTACCTCAAGAAGGCAGGCGCTGACGACGCAACTATCGCTCGCCTCAAGGAAAGCGGTTCAATTCGCGTAGGCGACGACATCGTTGAAGAAGAAGATCGCGCTCCTGTAGCACCTACGAAATAGTGTCCTAAAGTTTGCTTGTTGTGATGGGCAGGCAATTTGAGATACCGCTTTCTAGTGAGTGAGGAAGCAAGGAGGGATCTCCTTTAGGAATGTCTTTCCTTAATGAAGAGCCACCAATTTTGGTGGCTCTTCGCTTGTTATAGGACATTTGCAAAATAGCTGCTTCGCTGGACCGTCTTAGTTTTGATACTTTATCGTCAGAAAGGCGCCGATCAATGTCAGAACAAATAAGGCTCCGAAAAGGAGCCTTTACCTGCGGTTATATATCAATTTAGCAAACGCTTTTTTATAGTTGTTGACCTATAGTAATGCCTAACGTGGAGAACTGAATTTATCCGGCTGGCAATTGCATCTAGGAGGCCTTTGGCGAATTGCTCAGTATGCTTTGTTTGTAGGCCCAATTGATCAGACGCGCGCATTACTAGACTTTGGCGAATCGCTCAGTATGCTTTGCCGCTAGACTACTAATGGATTGTACTTGTCTGGCTGATTGTGTTTGGTGCCTACTGAAGTTTTGCGTTGGCTTTTTTCACAAATTTGCCTGCTTCAACAATGAAACGATGATGCGTTCCTTCTCCAATAAGCCCCGCATCATCAAATGCTTTTACCTCAAATGTTAAAGCTCTGCCATCAACTTTAGTAAGTACACTTTCGCAACGAATATGTGCACCAACGGGACTTGCTGAAACGTGCTTGATAGCTAACTCTGTTCCGACGGTAGTTTGACCATCTTCCAGTAAAGATTCAACGCTTTGTGCGGCCGTTCCTTCCATGAGCGCAATCATGGCTGGCGTGGCAAAAACTCTCAAAGAGCCACTTCCCATGGAAAGTGCTGTATTTACATCTGAGACCATAACTTCTTCGGTGTTGGAAATACCTTCTGTGAGCATGCTTAACCCTTTCTCTTGCATTAAGGAATGCGAAACCCCTCAACTCCGCTTTGTGAATTTCCTTTCACAGAAACATACCATTCTTTACGATGGTGGCTAAATTTTGTTCGAAAAAGACGTAATTTGTAT
Organism: bacterium; assembly: GCA_963586955.1. Classification (GTDB taxonomy): domain Bacteria; phylum Actinomycetota; class Coriobacteriia; order Coriobacteriales; family Eggerthellaceae; genus Anaerotardibacter. The sequence goes on along the minus strand of CAVABR010000007.1, from coordinate 6,357 downwards.
ACGAAAAAGGGAATTCCTCTCGCCAAGCCCCAGGGAGAGGGGCTTGGCACAGCAATTTCTGTCCTGAGGGTGCGTTTGACAGAAATGGAGGGCTTCTTAAAAGAGTGTTACATAAACGAAACCGTCCATGTGATAGCATGCTCACCAAGAAGTCCTGTCGGCTTTCTAAAAACAAAACATAATAAAATGCAGTTAAAATGTATCCCCTCCGTGCTTTGTAGACATGTTTTAGAACATGTTTTAGAATACGTTCATATTACACGCAAAGATAATATCGTCAAGGGTTTAAAGTTTTAGTTGCTACGCTAGAACAGTTATATAATTAAAAAAAGCTTATTTTGAGCACAATTCAGGGCGGAAAAGGAAACGAAATGACAAGAAAAAATAAATATGTTTCGGTTCAGGAAACCAGAGCCCAAGTTACCCGCGAAAAGCTTTTAAAGGCAGCTTTGAAGCTTGTTAACCAGTATGGTATGAAGTATCTTACGGTTCGCAATGTATGTGATGCGGCGGGTTTATCCACCGGTAGTTTTTACAATCTTTTTAGTGGTAAGGACGAACTCATTGCTTACTATCTCAAGCATGTTTTCTTTACCTATAAAAAGGAAGCAGACACGGCAGGCGAACATCACAGTTCAATTGAAAAGACGCTTTTGATTTATCGTTTCTATATTCAATGTTGCAAAGAAGCAGGATTAGAATTTGTTTCTGCGCTTTATTCAGGAAATACCAATCCTTCTTTTAACTTCCTTGATCGCTCTCCTGAAGAGGAGCTTGTTTTAGACCGTGTTCGTGAATATATTGAGCAGGGAAAAGAAAAGGGGGAAATTGACAAAGAGGTAGCCACGGATCTCATTTTGGCGCGCATTGCAGTAATTGTTACCGGTAACGTTTTTTATTGGTGTGTCTTTGAGGGCGATTATGATCTTGCCTATCAAGTAGATGACATGTTGGGTAAATATCTGCTTTCGGTGGCGAAGGATGATAGCCTTACTATTAATCTTCCGCCCGTTGAAAGAGAAGGCCTTTTCTCTGATTGCTAGGATAATTTGCAAGATCAAATTTCGGCATTTTCGCATTTCAGAATAAAAAACTTCTTTGATCAAGTCGAATGTCTACATCCTTCGTTTTCTGAATAAAAGAGCGCACTATTTTTTGTGGTTCTTCAAATGGTGTAATGGTATTCTATTTATAGGGATTTGGCTTGATGAGGGTTAAGTCAAGATGATAGGGATAGGAGAACGCTATGCTTTTCAATAATATTATTGTTGCTTATGATGGCTCTGAAAATGCGCTTACTGCAGCAAAAAAGGCACGTGAAATTGCTGAGATGGATCCAAAGATCAAAGTTCATGTTACCTATGTAACAACGCATCCAAATGCTCAGTTGCCAGCAAACTTCAACAACGAGTCGTTTGACCCACAGCAGTATTTGCTTCCTGTTGAAGACATTATTGCTTTGTACAACAAGACCATTGAAGAAGAAACCACCAAGGTAAAAGACGGCATCGGTGACATCTTCAAGGGTATTGAAGATCAGGTTACTATCGATGTAGTTCCCGGTTATACTCCTGCTGCTGATATTTTGAGCCATGCTAAAAAAGTTGATGCTGACGTTATCGTTATGGGCTCCCGTGGTTTGGGCGCTATCAGAGGTGTAATTGGTTCTGTTAGCTATGCGGTATTGCGCGAAGCTCCCATCCCTGTTTTGGTAGTTAAATAACACAAGAATCAGAAGAGCTATAGCGCTTGTTTGCTGACGGTGCGTAGATGGCGCACATTTGATGATGCGTAGATGACGCATATCTGTTTTTGTGCCAATTATGCTGTGGCGCAGTTTGCATGCAAATCATGAGTGTAGAACGAGCGTTGGCTACTTAGGCTCTATGAAAAAGGAAATAGGTATACAGGCACAGATGTGTCTAGGTTAAGGCGTTGGCGAAAGTTGGCGCCTTTTCGTTGTTATTGCTTTTATTGTCCTTATTTGGTTTGCGCAAGATCGGCAAGCAAGCGAACAAGATCTTCGTTGTCATTGAGTGCAGGAATATAGGTGGAATCTGCAGTTAAGCCTTCGTCAGTGCATGCTTTTTCGAAGAACTGGCATTGTACTATTTTGCAATCAAGAAGCGTTTCAAGGCAGTCGACGCAGAATCCGGGCGCAACAATAGCAACGCGGTCTGCGCCTTGCTGGGCAAGAACTTGCATAACGGTATAGATGTTGGGGCCAATCCACTTACGAGAATCTTCGAAGCGCGAATGAAATGTTATCTCCCAATCCTTGCGGGGGATACCTAGTTTGTGCGCAAGCGCGGTCATGCTTTGTTCAATTTCGGCAATGTAGGTGTCACCTTTCTTGACGTGCTTGCACGGTATCGAATGAAAGGTGAAAAGCAATTTTGAGCCAGGTTTGTATGACCAGTTTTGCTTAATCAAATTTGCCATTGCTTCAATATAGAGCGGGTTGTCAGAATAGCCTTCGATGCATCGATGGGCAACGTGCGGATAATCTTGAGCCACATTTTCAACTGCTTCCTTGCAGGTTTTGGTAGTTGAAAAGGCGGTTTGCGGAAAAAGCGGGATAGATGTTATGTGTGAACAGCCTTTTTCAACGAGCGCATCATAGGAGGTCTTAATTGAGGGGTTGCCATAACGGGAACCGTATTCCACTACATAGCTCGTGTCGGCATCTTCGTTTTGTTCGTCCAAAAACGCCTGAAGCTTATCTCTGAGTGAGAGACTGTAGAGCAAAAAGGGTGAGCCTTCTTTAGTCCAGATTTTTTGATACTTCTTTGCAGAAGCGCTCGGGCGCCTTTTCAAGATAAAAGCATGAAGGATGATATGCCAAATTGGGGCGGGGACATCAATTAAGTTCCTGTCGGAAAGAAACTCTTCAAGATAAGAAGAAATATCATCGGGGTCAGGGGAATCAGGCGTTCCGGTATTTATAAGTAGAATTCCTTCTTTGCGCATAATTGCCCCTTCGTCATGAGAAGAATATAGCGTGGATTTTTAAAGGCATATTGAAGCCATAGGCAAAAGGCTTAGAAAGAATGGGTGGATGCTCTTTTGTTGCGTTGGGTGTGCTTGGGCATGGCAGTCAAGCGGAGTCTCGCAACGTTTGTTATCGTGAGTCTTTCGATGTATTGCAAGCGTATACGTGCGGGCAAGTGCGATACTATTAAGCAATCTTTTAATGAATAAGGAAATAGAGCGAATATGAGTTTCTTGTTTGGTTGTGAAAAAGTTCATTTGGAATATCCCTCCAAAGTCGTTTTTAAAAGTCTGTCTTTGGGCGTAGATGATGGCGATTGCATTGGCATTGTGGGACGCAACGGGGATGGAAAATCTTCTTTGTTGGGTCTTTTCGATGGCTCGATTGAACCAGACGATGGCAGGGTGCTTAGAACAAGCGGAGTTCGGTTTTCTTCGCTCAAACAAAAAGATGACCTTGATGATGAACGAAGCATTGCCTGGAATGTTGTTGGTGATACTCCTGAATATCTATGGGCGTCCGATGCTTCCATTAGGGCAATTATCAAAGACCTCATAGGAGATCTTGATTGGGAGGCTCCTGTTTCTGCTCTTTCGGGCGGAGAGCGCAGACGCGTTGACCTTGCGCGCGTTTTGATAGCTGACGCTGATGTGGTGTTGCTTGACGAGCCAACTAACCATCTTGATGTGGGTGCTATTGCCTGGCTTGCGCAGTATCTCAAGAAGCGGTTTGCCAAAAAAGCCGGCGCGTTAGTGGTGGTTACGCATGACCGTTGGTTTCTTGATGAAGTATGCCAATCGATGTGGGAAGTGCATGATGGCATAGTAGAACCATTCGAAGGAGGATACTCAGCCTACATCTTGCAACGCGTGGAGCGAGACAGGCAGATTTGGCAGGCAGAGCAGAAACGCCAAAACCTTATGAGAAGAGAGCTTGCGTGGCTTTCTAGAGGAGCACGGGCACGCTCTACCAAGCCAAAGTTTCATGTTGAGGCAGCTAAAGCGCTCATTGAAGGCGAGCCTCCTATAAGAAACACAACCGAATTAAAGCGCGCAGCCATATCAAGGCTGGGAAAGCAGTGTGTTTCCGTGGAAGACGTTACCTTTGCTTATCCGGAACAGGAAACGCCCATTTTTTCAGATTTGACGTGGCAGATTGGCCCAGGAGACCGCTATGGTCTTTTAGGAGAAAACGGCGCAGGTAAATCTACGCTTTTAGACATTGTCCAAGGCATACTCAAGCCCCAGAAAGGCCGGGTAAAGATTGGCAAAACGGTAAAGTTTGCGTTCTTGTCGCAAAAACTTGAAGAGCTTGAGAAGTTTAGTTCTTCGGTGGTGCGAGAAGTGCTGGGGCAATATAAATCGAAGTACATCATCGACGGCAAAGAAGTGTCTCCTGCTCAGCTTTTTGAGCAGCTTGGATTTGCGAAGTCTGTTCTTTCGGATACGGTTGATATGCTCTCAGGCGGGCAAAAGCGTCGCTTGCAACTCATGTTAATTTTGCTTGATGCTCCCAATGTGTTGATCTTAGACGAACCGAGCAATGACCTGGATACCGACATGCTTGTTGCAATGGAAAACGTTTTGGACACGTGGCCGGGGACACTTATTTTGGTAAGTCATGACCGCTATTTGATGGAGCGCGTCACCGATCAGCAGTTTGCCCTAATTGATGGCAACCTTCGTCATGTTCCTCGCGGTGTTGATGAATATCTTGAGCTACTTGATAAGGCAAAATTTCTTCGCGAAGAGCACGCGCACGCTTCTAAGGAGCGCGCTTCAAAGGCGGATGATAGAAGCACAAGCGCCTCTGGCGCATCAACGGCAGGGCAGAATGAGCAGAAGGCACAAAAGCCTTCTTTGTCGGGCGGGGAAGCACATAAAGCGCGCAAGCAACTTATATCGCTTGAGCGTAAGATTCATACGCTTGAGGGCAAAATAGAAAAAGCAAAACAGGAACAGCTTGAGGTTGATCCGTCAGACTACGTTGAACTGAATGCAATTCAGGAGCGCATTCAGAATCTTAAAGAGGAAAAAGACGCCCTTGAAGAAGAGTGGCTCAATCTCTCTGAGCTCCTTGGCGAATAGCGCCAAGGGCGCCAAACACTTTAATCTACGGTAATGCGGGCTTGTGCAAATAGATTTCGCGTAATGTATATAAGTTCTTTATAGATTGGTTAATTTAAGTGACCACAATTTTGCATTGCGTTAAAGTTAGCTGATAGAAAATAATCTTCAAATGAGGTAGAGGTTAATGGAAAAAAGGGAGCGCATTACTGGAACGACCAAACTCATTGGTTTGATCGGGAGTCCTGTTCAGCACTCGGAATCTCCAGCGATTCATAACGCAGTTTTTGAAAAACTTGGGCTTGATTATGCCTATATTGCTTTTGATGTGGATAAGGTCAAACTTCAAGACACCATACGCGGAATGAAAGCAATGGGCTTTCTTGGGTGCAATGTAACCACTCCTTGCAAGACATTTATCCTTCCTTTTTTGGATGAAATTTCAGAATCGGCCGAAGTTATGGGCGCGGTTAATACGGTTGTTTTTCAAAACGGTCGTGCGTTTGGAGACAATGCAGACGGTGCTGCCTTTATGCGCACGCTTGTGTTGAACGGCATCAACATCAGAGGCAAAAAAATAACGGTTTTAGGATCAGGCGGCGCTGGTTCAGCTGTTATTGCTCAGGCTTCGCTTGATGGCGTTTCTGAGATTGATGTATTTAACCGCAGAGATGAGTTTTATCAGGGCGCAGAAGAACTTATTGAGCGTGTCCGTGATCATGCGCCTGAGTGCGAAATTAATCTCTATGATTTAGACAACGAAGCTCAGCTTACCGCTTCAATAAAAAGCTCAAAATTGGTAGTCAACGCTACCAATGTGGGTTCTCCTGAACTTCCAGGATGCCTGATCAAGCCCGAAATGCTTCATTCAGATCTCATCGTTGCTGATATGGTATATGTCCCCCGAGAAACTGAACTTGTTAAGATGGCAAAAGAGAAGGGCAATACCGTTGTTGACGGCATTGGTGTTTTCCTTCAGCAAGCAGCCATTGGTGAGCGCTTGTGGATTGGGCGAGAAATGCCTCTTGATTTCGTTCGCGAAACACTTTTTCCCGAAGAATAAAAAAGAGCTCACATAAAAGTGAGCTCTGTAAGTGACTGGCGGAGGAAGTAGGATTCGAACCCACGGTACCTCTCGGTACAACGGTTTTCAAGACCGCCGCATTCAACCGCTCTGCCATTCCTCCAATAGGTGCGCAAATCAGGATAACACATAATGTTAGAAAACGGTAAAAGTAAATCCAAAGAATTTTTTGAAAAGGCAGATATAGGTGGTGGCTTGCGCGCAGAATTGTGTGG
>CAVABR010000006.1:0-7251 GCA_963586955.1 bacterium | reverse complement strand
ATATGCCTTATATCCCCATAGCTAAAACAAGGGGCTTTACGGCACTTTTGGTAATAACAGATTCTATCCTTGTTAACGGCATCACCTATGAGGGAACTGTCAAGGTACTCAGTATGTGGCCTCATTACGAAACAATACAGCCCCTAGACATATTGACCAGATTATTTACGCAAGGAAGGCTCTTCGACATCATGAGCCGGTAACTCCCATTTGTTGTATGACTCAAATGCCTGGAAGCTCTGTGTGAGCTCGGCGTAATACTGATCTAATTTGTCCTTTTCGCACGGATAAAACAGAACTACCATAGGCTCTTCAAACTTGAAGTCAGCATAAACATCAACATTACCAAGACCTATTAAATTAAGATAGATATCTGAACCGATGGATTCACTACGACCAACATAGACATCCTTGTAAGCAGACAAATCTTTCTCACGAGAAGATTTCAACGTGAGAATTGCATAACAACCAGTAATGCCCATATAGCCAGAATGAGACCCTTCAACATCGGAAATGCCACTCTCGAAGCTCTTAAAAAATTCCTTAGCCGTCATAGATGACAAAGCTTTCAAAATTGCTTTCTTGCAAGCCTCATCAAAAGCCTTCTCTTCTTCTTTGCTTTTCTTTTTCTGTTGGAGATTGCCTGCAATTACATTTTTTGTGTTCTTGCCATTTGCCACCACCTGACCGGCTCCCTTTTTTACCTGGTCGGCAACCTTTGGAGCATATTTCTGAACAGTAGGTTGAATTGTTGGGTAAACTTCTTTTCCAATCTCAACAACTTTCTTAAGAGTTTCAAAATTGATTTTTGGCTTCAGCATTTTACGCTCCCTAAATTGTCCTTCTCCCGTGAACTAAATTGTACCCGAAGCAATAATCTATCCTACGCTCCCGACCCTCTAAATCTTTAGAACCATTTTCCAAATAAGAAACCAAAAATTGCAAATTCAGTTACAAACTGAAATTAAGACAAAAGGCTGTGAGGCTTACTTCCCAGACAACGAAGAACGCAAACGGGCTTGCAGGACAAACAAAACAATGAGCAAAACTAATTCAAGGTTCACATAACACCAGGATACTGACCTGCGTCAACGCCCTAAAAGGGGCATAATTTTTGTCCTCTATCCCAAAAAGGACGCAAACCACATTGCGTCCTTTTTGGTTGCCAACCAAGCGCATAACCACACAATACGTTTTGTCAGCACAGCCCTCCACCAACTTAAAATAAGCTCATCCATAAGCGATATAAAAGTTGAAGCTTTACCTCGCACGAGCAAAGATGAACTCATTTCCACGCAAACAAAGATTTGCGCACTTCCAAGCGAACAAGGGCTTATCTTAGATCCCGCAGAAACTCCCTAGACCCTCTCCCTTAGAGCCATTTTCCAAACGGGAAGCCAAAGATTGCATGAAACACTACCCAGACCACGGTTAGTATCACTAAACCAATGATTAGCTTTGTCATCGACCACTTTTCAGCTTTTTCGTTATCGCCATTTGCTGTTCCACCAGCGTTTTCTTTCTTCATCATCATAGATATCATTCCTTTCCTTTAGCGCGTTTAAACTTCATTTTTTTTAGGAACAGTGCATTAAGCACCATACACTATTAGCACAATATCAAGAAAATAGATTTTGGGTGTACGATATAAAGGACATGGTTGCATTATCTGATTTTAAAAAGCGAAAATGCGACAAATTTTGCCGAATTCGTCGGCTTCGCCAGCTTCACTAGCTCTGCTAACCGCACCAGCATCAACTTCGCCAAGAGAAACAACCGCGACAATTGCACGCTGATTGAAATTACCCTAAAAGAATTCCTCAACTACCCCATCAAGCTGAGCACGAATTTCCTTAAATTCACAACTTAAATCAAGACTTCGAACACTAACACAGTTACCGCTCATTTGATAGCTCCCATCAGGCAAAACTTCTTCATCAGTTCGTGCATACATAAGCATCCCCGCAACTGGCTGAGCGCCTTCGGCCAGCGTTTCTTGCATGTTCTTCACATAAGTAAATACCTGATACAAATTTCCCGAATGAAGCGTATGTACGCCATAGCGTTCCTGGGTCATTCGCGTGTAGTACTTCGCATCAATAATTAATACCCTATCCCCCTTGCGAAGCGTGATATCAGTCTGCATCACCGGCAGAAGACCCGCCTCTTCCTCGGCACCAACCCACGGCACCTGTTCTGCATTCGCAGATAACTCAGGATGCTCCTTACGAAAGTACTCAAGGATAAAACGCTCATAGAGCCTGCATGCCATCTGGTCATCAAAATAACCAGGCATCTTTCGCGCTTCGCCCTCTGTCATCAACAGCTCATCACGAACCAACCGACAAATAAACAACAAGAGCTGATACGTTTGATCGTTTCGCCCAAAGCGAATATGCCAATCACCATGTCGAAGATCCACTTCTGCCACTTCAGACAAATAAGGCAACAATTTACGCAACAATTTCTTTCTTTCCACGGAAACTTCCGTGCGTTTCAAAAGCAAACCCATCGTTGTCTTCACAATGCGGTTAGCAGGCGTGTTCACCGTAAATTCGTCATAGGAACAAACCAATTGTCTTTTCAAGAGCGAATTTGTCTTAAGGGATTCCGAAACTTCCACTCGCCCACGCAAGGTAGAAAGTGACTCCATGTGCGAAGTATACGTTCTGCCAAGACCGCGCTTGATCTGACTCTCAACACCGCGCGCTAAAATAGCAGCGCACAAATCGCAAGCATTCTCAAATTCTTCGGCCTCAAGACGCTGAAAACCCTTACGCTCAAACGCACGAAACGCATATGCCAGCATGTAGTAGATATTTCGAACAGGAATCATGGCAGACTAACCAGCCTTTAAAACGCCGGAAGTTATAATGATGCGAATGCTGCAAACGGCAATCATGACAGACTAACCAATCGAAGCTTTCAGTCTGTTTTTCCAGTCATAAACTTTATCTGGCTCATCAAACCAATATTCTTCAAGCAAGGGCACCAGCTCAAAGTCAATTACCTGGGTCAAGCGTTGGCGTAGATAGCTTTCGTCAACGGGGCTCAACCCACCGGCATCAAGATTACAAAAATAGCTGTGACCAATTCTGAAACCGCGACCAAGCGAATCATCCTTTGTAATAGCCTCATTCAGTTGCTCAACACAACGCACTAGGCGATCAAACACTTCGCTACCTAACTCCTCTTGATAGGCGCGGAAGCCCTCGGATGAGAATGCAGGGTCAATTTCATAGAAAGCAAATCGGCGACGAAGCGCATAATCAAGCATTGCCAAACTGCGATCGGCAGTATTCATCATGCCAATTATATAGAGGTTTGCGGGCACGCTGAATAGCTCGTTCGAATAGAGCAATTGCAATTGATAACCACGTTTATCAGCCTCTACCAGCATAAACAGCTCGCCAAAAATCTTGCTTAAATTGCCACGATTTATCTCATCAATAATAAAGAAGTAATCATTGTCAGCATCTTTTGAAGCTTTCTCACAGAAGTTGTAAAAGGCGCCGGTTTTTAGCTCAAACCCATCTTGGCTTGGGCGATAACCCATGATGAAATCCTCATAGGAATAGCTTTGATGAAATTGTACTAATTTGACACGTTCGGTACTGCGTTCGCCCATCATGGAATAAGCCAAGCGCTTTACCATGAACGTCTTGCCAACTCCGGGTGCTCCCTGCAAAATCACGTTCTTCTTCATACGCAAAAGGGATACTAGCTGATCATATTCGTTTTCCGGCAAGAAAACTTCTGATAGAAAATTCTCTTTGGTATATGATTCAATTTCAACTTCCGGAGCTTCGGGCAAGTTACCCTCATCATCAACAAATAAAGCTTCAAGCTTTTCTACGTAATCAGTATTGGCGGTAATATTGGTAAGCGTTTTTAATACCGCCTTTCCCGGATGAGACCAAGAGCCTACATTTGTCCATTCAACGTGATGGATATGAAAGTAATCACTGCGAGAAGCATCAAATTCGTAATCACTCTTTACAATGCCACGCCCCAGGACAACAGACTGACCCTTCTTTGCATAAACCACATCCCCTGGTTTAATCGAATGAGCAAAGTCCCACAAAGCAGTAGTGTCATTTTTCTTAGAACCTTTACCGCCATAGTTTTCTTTTAATGCCTGCGTAATGGCTTTCTTGGAATCATATTCTTCCAAATTACCGAGCTTATCCCAGCCAATGGCGATAATACCTTGCTCGCAAAATTCTTCCCATTTAATAGCATTCTGACCAGGGGCTATAAGCCAATAGCGTGTTTCGTTTACCCCTTCGTCACCAAGAGTTACATTACCAACCGATGACTTTTTAATGTCCCTTTTTTCTTGGTTTACTTGTTCAGAAACTTGCCAAGTGGCTATCGACAAACCGGGGAGATCCTTATAGTCATGTTCTCCCGAAGTAAGAGCTTCTTTGGCAACGTTGCAAATATTGAGGTAAGTAAAAGCATCAGGCACTTTGTCCTTTAATTCACGCACCATGCGTGCACATTCATCATTGAGGGCATCACAGTCTGTTATGTACCATCTGTTACGCGAATCAAGGTTTATAAAAAAGTACGGGCGAATCCAAAATAGCGCCATCGTAAGATTCCATTTGATGCCATACTGCCCATATACAGTGCCATATGCCTTACAAAATTCTTCCCTATTTTGAGAAACCGGATTGTCAGCAAAAGCAAGTGCTCGTTCAAAAAGCACCCAAAGATTATCAATATCATCAGATTTTCGATCACTACCAAAACCGTAAAAAGTAGCAGAAAGATTATTCAAAAGCGGGAGTCCATCAAACGAATCTGGAGCTGGAGCTTCAATATCTAAAAAATCCTTAAACGCACTGGCAATCTTAATTCGGTTACTATCTTTTATTCCTTTATTGAAGAGGCCAAAGACGGTGAATGGGTCAATATCAATAAGTTCACTTTCGTCTAATTTTGGTAGCTTTAAACCTATTTGTACAAAAACATTTTTGACTATATCAATCAATTCATTTCGATTGTCTTTATAAAGTAAAAGTTTGTCAGCAAACTCCTCATAAAACGTTGTCCAGCCTTCATAATTTGATTTTACGGGAACCGTATAGCCCTCCATTATTTGCTCCTAGCTTATAAGATTCGAGTAGTATTCTTCTTATTATAGACCCAGCATAATGGTTAATGCAGGCTTGCAAACTTCCCCACAAACCCCAAAACCGAAAATCCCTTATCAGCAATATTCTTTGCTAAAATACCCCTTGGGGGACAACAAAAGAGCGGGTGATTATTCTTTTCATTACAAACATTTTCCCGCAACAAAGTTCTGCGTCCGTACAACACTAGGAGGAAGAGAGCTTATGAGCGCAACAAGAATTTTCCACAACGGAAAGATTTACACCGTAAACAAAAATCAGCCTTGGGCAGAAGCCGTTGTTTTAGACGGAGACAAAATTGTCTTCGTTGGCAGTAACGAAGAAGCTCTTGCCATGAAAGGCGCTGATACCCAGGTGCAAGACCTGGAAGGTAAAATGATGATGCCCGGCTTTATTGACGGCCATGTTCATCCACTAATGGCGGCAGCATTTTCATCAGGCATTAAGCTAGATAAATGCAATACAAAAGAAGAAATTTTAGCCACCGTTAAAGAATACGTAGAAGCCAATCCAGACAAAGATGCCTACTTTGGTCAAGGTTGGTTAGAGGAAATATTTGCCGACGCTAATCCACTTGCAGATGATCTAGATGCAATCTGCGCTGACAAGCCCATGATACTTCTTACCGCATCCTGCCATGGCGCATGGTGCAACCATAAAGCATTCGAAGTGGCCGGCATTGACAAAAACACGCCCGACATCACCCCTGGTTCAAACTATTTTGCCCGAGACGAAGAAGGAAACCCCAGCGGAAGATGTTTTGAAACGTGCTATTTTGTCATGCCAAAATATGCAAACTATTTCCCACAAGAGGATTTCAAACAGTGTGTGCTTGATTTAGGAAACTACTTCGCCAGCTTGGGCTACACCTCCTTTGCTGATATTGGTGATTACGAATTCATTACCAATTCTCTTGGCGAAGATTTTGCGGAATTCATCAATAGTGACGAATTTCCTCAGCGCTTCTTTGGTGGTTTCTATTTTGCAACCAACAGAACTGACATGTTACAGGCGCTGAGCGATGCATGCGTTTTGAAGAGCAAATTCAAGCCAACTGACAAGTTGGGCTTTGTATGCTTCAAAATCTTAGGTGACGGTGTGGCGGAAGCGCGCACCGCAGCTATGGTTCAGCCTTACGACAATGGTGCGAAAGTTGAGACCAACTTCACCGTTGAAGAAGCTTCTCGTATGGCACTTATGATGGCAGCAAACGGCTTCGACATAAACATCCATGGAATTGGAGACGCCGCTACAAAGTTCGCTCTCGACGTGGCGCAAGCTCTACGCGAAGCCGGCTTTAACGACACGCGCATCACAATTTCGCATAGTCAATGCTTTGTACCGGGAGATGTTGAGCGTGCAGGAAAATTGAATGTATTCATTAACTCTACAGGTGCTTGGCACAATGTTACCCCTGAAGAGTACAAAGAAATGGTAGGCCTTAATATGACCGGCCATGTTTATCCAATTCGCTCGCTCATTGACGTGGGTTGTAAATATGGACAGGGCACCGACTACCCTGTATCTGATGGTAGCCCTTGTCCTTTCGAATCAATTGACGTTGGCATCCGCAGAAGAAAGATTGGTTACGTAGGTCCTGATCCATCTGATCTCTGTGAGGCACCAACGCTTGAAGAAAGCATTGAGTCATTCACTATCAACAATGCCTATCAGATTCGCATGGAAGACAAACTGGGATCCATCGAAGTTGGCAAACTTGCTGACATGATCGTAGTTGATAAAAACCTCTTCGAAATTCCGGTGGAAGACATTCATACGGTCAAGGTTCTTGAAACAGTCCGCGGAGGACAGACAGTATATAAAGCGTAGTAGCAAGCAGGCGAAGTTGGGCTGATCGCGCCAGCGCTTGCCAGCAAGGTTCCTACGAATTCCAAAGACGATCCTGTTCTTTTCAGGGTCGTCTTTTTTGTTGAACGTTTTTCTGTTTTGCTACGTTCCGCACAAGGCTGTTGCTCACCTACATTAACTTCGCTTGTCAAGCCCTAGGTATCGTAACTATTCTTCTGCTACTTTTGCTCTATTTTGAGATCAACGCCTGAAGCTGGTCAATTTCTTGATCAGACAAACCACAGTTTGCTAGATATTTGCG
>CAVABR010000005.1:0-13195 GCA_963586955.1 bacterium | reverse complement strand
GCTCGAATTCAATTCTTAGAGCAAATCCTTGGCAACTTCCTTTGCGCAAGCAAGGCCATCGGCAAGCGAATTAACAACCAGGGTTGATCCGTTGCGCGCATCGCCCGCAGCATAAACAGGGATAGCGTTTTCGCTTGCACCTTCGCGCTGAGCACGATGGCTACCCTCTTCCAATGCTGGACGAATTCCTCCGCGTGCTTCATTGACTTTAACCTGCAAGGCATCATAGATTGCCTGCTCAGGGCCAGTAAAACCGCACGCAAGCAAAACCAACTGCGCAGGAAACTCTTGCTCTGTCCCTTCAATGCGCTCAGGGCTACCCTGGCTCCAATCAAGGGAAACAACGCGCAATCCACTTACCGCATCTTCGCCAAGTACTTCAACGGTATCAGTGGCAAATAAGCGAGGGTCCTCTTCGAAATAATCAATAGCCTCACTCAAACCGTAGTCAGTCTTCTTAACGAAAGGCCATTCGGGCCACTGATTGCTTGCAAGAGGCTCCAGCGGAGGCTCAGCCGTGAACTCTAACTGGCGAATACTCTTTGCGCCTTGACGAAGCGCGGTTGCAACACAGTCTGTTCCCGTATCGCCACCACCAATAACTACAACATCAAGCCCCTTGGCTGAAATTTCAGGCTCATGACCGTCCAAAACAGACTTGGTTGAAGACGTGAGATAATCAACAGCGAAAACCACGCCCTGCTTGTCAGCACCTTTAGCACCGATTCCACGCGCCTTGCCAGCACCAACAGCAACTACCACCGCATCAAATTCCTTTTGTAAAGAATCGGCCACGTCCTTGTTAGCTACATCTACACCCAACTTAAAGGTGATACCGTTGTCTTCCAAGAATGACACACGACGATCAATAACTTCCTTAGGCAACTTCATATTAGGAATGCCATACATCAACAATCCGCCCGCACGGTCATTGCGCTCAAAAACGGTAACGCGAATGCCCAATTGTGCCAACTGCCAAGCAACACCCAATCCGCAAGGACCTGAACCAACAACAGCAACCGAAGGAGCACCTTCCTTGGCCTGAGGCAAAGGTGCAGGTCCGCCGTGCTCCCACTCATGATCAGAGATGGCGCGCTCGTTATCACGAATGGTTGTAGCGCCTTCAATAGAAGCAAGGTTGCATGCCGCTTCACACAAAGCAGGGCATACGCGCCCCGTGAATTCTGGGAAGGGATTAGTAAGTCTCAAACGCTCGGCCGCTTCATCCCAAAGCCCGCGATATACCAAATCATTCCACTCAGGAATAAGGTTATGCAAAGGACAGCCTGAAGGACGCGCAGAACCAAACGAATATCCCGCCTGACAAAAGGCAACGCCACACATCATGCATCTGCTTGCCTGTATACGCTGATCCTCTTCGGAAAGAGGAAGCGCAAATTCGTTAAAATCTTTGATGGTTTCTTTTACCGAACGCTCAGCATGTGCAACGCGATCGTGTTCAAGATAAGCTCCTGCCTTACCCATTACTGAAGCCCCTTTCCTACAATTTCATACGCCTGTTCAAGTGCCTCTTCGTGGCTCTTTCCTTTAGCCTCTTCCTCAGCAACTATCTGAAGAACGCGCTCATATTCAACCGGAATAACCTTCACAAAATGCTTCTTTGCCGTCTCAAAACGATAAAGCATCTTAATACCACGAGGACTCTGCGTATAGTCAACATGTTCTTCAATGAGCTCGTGAATAAATTCAAGCTCGTCTTCGGTTGGGGTTTCAAACTTAACGGAACCCATATTACAACGATCAGCAAGCGTGCCGTATTCGTCAAAGACGTACGCAATACCGCCGGTCATACCAGCAGCAAAGTTCAAACCAACTTCGCCCAAAATGAGCGCCACGCCACCAGTCATATATTCGCAACCGTGATTGCCAACGCCTTCAACAACAATGGTTGCACCCGAATTACGAACACCGAAGCGCTGACCAGCAAGACCGTTTACGAAGCCTCGACCTGACGTTGCGCCAAAGAATGCAACGTTACCAACAATGGTATTTTCGTCATACTTGTAGGTTGCATCTTCTGATGGATGAACAGAAACAATACCGCCAGAAAGACCTTTGCCGAAGTAGTCGTTTGCATCTCCTACAACATTGAGCGTAATACCCTTTGGAATAAACGCACCAAAGCTCTGACCAGCCGAACCTTCGCAATCTACCGTAATTGAACCATCAGGCAACCCCTCAGGATGCGCCTTGGTTACCGCTGCTCCCAGGATGGTTCCCACGCAACGGTTCACATTAGCAATGTCAGCACGGAAACGGACTGGCTCCATGTGCTTGCGAGCCTGCTCCGAAACCGGAAGGAACAACGTGGAGTCAAGCGCTTTCTCAAGCTCAACGTCATATTTCATCTCAGGTACAAAGTGGCGAATTTCTGCACCAGGAATATGAGCACCAAATTCGCATTCGCCATTAGCAAGAACAGAAGAGAGATCAAGCAAGTTGGCTTTCCAGTTGCCGGGGATCTCAATTTGATGGAGACATTCCGGATGACCAACCATCTCTTCTACCGTTCTAAAGCCAAGGCTTGCCATGATTTCGCGCAACTGCTCAGCAACGAACAGCATGAAGTTAACCACATGCTCTGGCTTACCGCGGAAGCATTTACGCAAGCGACAATTCTGCGTTGCAATACCAGCAGGGCACGTATCCTGTTGGCAGTCTCTCTGCATTAAACAGCCCATTGCAATGAGAGGCATAGTTGCAAAACCGAATTCCTCTGCACCAAGCAAGCAAGCAACGGCCACGTCTTTTCCGTCCATAAGCTTGCCGTCAGCCTCAAGCACCACGCGCGAACGAAGTCCGTTTTGCAAAAGCGTCTGCTGAGCTTCAGCAATACCAAGCTCAAGCGGAAGACCTGCATGCCAGATGGAATCACGAGGCGCAGCGCCCGAACCGCCGTTATGACCTGATATCAAAATCTTATCCGCAGCACCTTTTGCAACACCAGTAGCAATGGTGCCAACGCCTGCTTCAGAAACAAGCTTTACCGAAACGCGCGCATTGGGGTTGGCATTCTTTAAGTCAAAGATCAACTCTGCCAAGTCCTCAATGGAATAAATATCGTGGTGCGGTGGAGGCGAAATAAGCCCAATGCCAGGGGTTGATTGCCTTACTTCTGCAATCCAAGGATAGACCTTCTTACCAGGAAGATGGCCACCTTCGCCTGGCTTTGCACCCTGTGCCATCTTGATCTGAATCTCAATAGCAGAAGACAAGTAACGGCTGGTCACGCCAAATCTACCTGATGCAATTTGCTTGATTGCCGAATTGAGCGAATCGCCATTAGGAAGCGGAACCTCACGACGAGGATCTTCGCCACCTTCGCCTGAATTAGAACGTCCACCCAAGCGATTCATTGCAATTGCCATACACTTGTGAGCCTCTTCGGAAATAGAGCCGTAGCTCATAGCGCCGGTATTGAAACGCTTAGCAATAGCTTCAGCTGACTCAACTTCTTCCAAAGGAACTGGTGTGCGATCCGTAACAAAATCAAGCAAGTCGCGCAAACGAATAGCGCGTCCTTCCTGATGAAGATGGTCGCTGTACTGCTTGAACAGTTCGTAATTGCCTTCACGGCAAGCATGCTGAAGCAAATAGATAGTCTGTGGATCAATGAGATGCTCTTCGCCGTCTTGAGGGCGCCATTTAGTAAGACCCAAGGAAGGAAGTTGCTCAGGAGAAGGCGAATTAAGAATTGCAAGCGCGTCATCAAAGCGCTGATTTTCTTCCCGCTCAAGATCATTAACGCCCAAGCCACCAACTCTGGAAACCGTGCCAGCAAAATGCTTGTCCACGAATTCCTGATCAAGACCTACCGCTTCAAAGATCTGAGCCGAATGATAACTTTGAACGGTGGAAATGCCCATCTTGGACATGATGGAAATTACCCCTGCGGTAACCGCCTTGTTGTAGTTAGCAATGCCCTCTTCAGCAGATACGCCAAGCGCTCCGGTCTCAGCCAAATGAGCAATGCATTCATGAGCCATGTAAGGATAAATGCCCGAAGCCGAATAACCCACCAAAGCTGCAAAATCATGAGCAGAAATTGCATCGCCGGTCTCAATGATGAAGTCAGCGAAAGTACGAACGCCCACCTGAATGAGATGGTTATGAACCGAAGATACCGCCAAAAGCGAAGGAATAGGAACTTCGTCTTCGCCCGAGCGGTCTGAAAGCACCACAATGCTTACGCCGTTGCGTACTGCCTGCTCAACCTCATACGCAAGGTTTTCAAGCGCACGCTCAAGGGCGCCTTCGTCCGCATTGCGCTTATAGGTTGTAGAAAAGCGCTGAGCCTTAAACCCTACACGCTCAACCGAAGCAATGCGATCAAACTGATCTTTATCCAAGATAGGCCCATCTAAGCGAATAAGCTGACAAGCCGTGCGTGAATCTTCAAGCAAGTTGCCGTGGTTGCCAATATAGAGAACGCTTGACGTTACCAAGCTCTCACGCAAAGCGTCAATGGGAGGATTGGTAACCTGCGCAAAAAGCTGATAGAAATAATCAAAGAACGAACGATTCTTCTTTGACAAACATGCCAGCGAAGCGTCAATACCCATTGAAGCCAGTGGCACGCCACCCTTTTCTGCCATGGCCTTGATAACTTCATCAACGTCATCCCAGTGATAGCCAAGCTTAGCCATACGAACCGTAAAGGGTACTTCCTCATCAGGTTCTTTTCTTGAGGCAGTAGGAGACTCAAGGTCAGAAACCTCTATCTTTTCTTCCCGAATCCAATCGCCATAAGGCTTTTCCTTTGCATAGCGATTGCGAATTTCGTTGTTCCAGATCACCCTGTCGGCAACGGTATCAATCTCAACCATTTCGCCCGGTCCTAAGCAACCGGCCGTCAAGATATTGGAAGGCTCAATTTCGATGGTGCCTACTTCGCTTGAAAGCAAGAAGCGGTCATCACGCGTAATATAATAACGAGCAGGACGCAAGCCATTGCGGTCAAGCGCAGCACCAAAGGTGATGCCATCGGTATAAGCAATAGCAGCTGGGCCGTCCCAAGGCTCCATAAGCATGGACTGATATTCATCATAAGCACGACGACGCGCAGAAAGCGTATCGTTGTGATCCCATGGCTCAGGCAAGAGCATGGAAACCGCACGAGTCATATCGCGCCCGTTCATTACCAAGAACTCAAGCACGTTATCAAGAATAGCCGAGTCAGATCCTTCCTTATTGATGATAGGAAGAACAGATTCAATGTCTTTTCCAAGTACGGGCGAATACAGGTTTGGTTCGCGCGCGCGAATCCAGTTCACATTACCTTTGAGTGTGTTGATTTCGCCATTATGAATAATGTAGCGGTTAGGATGAGCGCGTTCCCAAGAAGGAGTGGTGTTGGTGGAATAACGCGAATGAACAAGCGCGATTGCCGTTTTAACCGCAGCGTCAGTGAGGTCAATATAGAAACGGCGCATCTGAGTTGCAACCAACATGCCCTTATAAACAATAGTGCGCGAAGAGAAGGAGCAAACATAGAAGATGCGACCCTCTAAGGCATATTCTGCATCCGCCATTTTTTCAACCATACGACGGCATACATACAAACGACGCTCAAATTCTTCGCCTTTTGCAACATTGTCAGGACGAGCAACAAAAGCCTGCAAAATAGTTGGCATGCAGGCGCGCGCGGTAGAGCCTAAATCATGCGGATCAATAGGAACTTCACGCCAAAACAAAAGACGCAATCCCGCCTGAGCACATCCCTCTTCAAAGATGTGCTTGGAAACTTCAACCCCACGCTCATCCTGAGGGAAGAACAACATCGCTACGCCGTAGTCTCCCTCATCGGGCAAAAGGTGGCCATACTTTTGCGCCTCTTTTCGGAAGAAATGATGGGGAACCTGGAACAAAATACCAGCACCGTCACCGGTATTGTGCTCTAAACCTTTACCACCACGATGCTCCAAGTTAACAAGAACCGACAAAGCATCATCGACCATCTGATGAGTGCGAACGCCCTTTAAATGAGCAAGCGCGCCTATACCGCACGCATCATGTTCGAACTCTGGGCGATACAACCCCTTTGGCGCGGGCGCCTTCTCCTGTAGCTGCATTGCGTACCTTTCACTTTCAACTCTTAGTAAAGCTTTGAACCATTAGTCCAAGCTTCAAGCAAACCGCTTTAACAGCGAGTATTTTGATTTCGCTTATCCAGCAAAGCTGTTATTGGACGAAACCGTTGCTTAAAATTTGATATCAAACAACACCTAACCCTTTAAGCTGGTTTGCTGATTTTATACAGTAACCCTTTTTTCAAGAAGAAATCTTAGGCTTTAAAGACGTAACAAAACCGAAACAGGAACTTGCAAACTCTGAAACATTCAGCTCCAAGCCGTTACTTGGCGTAGGTCTGATATAGTCCTCGTGCAGACCGAGCACTAAACGAGCTCAGACCAAACGCAAGCCTAGCTCAGATCCAGCATAGGCACGGCACAGATCCAACATAGGATGGCGACGGCACAAGTTTGACCCGAACCGATACAATCCATTGGCTTAAGCAAAACATGGCTCTACTACATCGAACAAATACTTAAAAAGCAACAAGGCACCTAGATGACTTGTTGCTTTTATGAAAGAGGAGCCTAATTACAACGTTGCTAGCTTCAACGTAGCGGTAATGCTTATGACCTTGGCTTGAGCTATCTTGACTCAAACAACTTTGACAAAAAACGCTTTTAACACGAAAAACAAAAACATCCAAACTTGCATTATGCGAGTCCCTTGAGAGATAGCGCCTGATCCAACGGAGTAGACAATCGTCGAATCAAGAGGGAGGTGAAAGCGCTATCTCCCGAGGTACTCGCATAAACGCAAAGAAACTTCTACGCACAAATAAGTCAAGTAAAATCACAAATATACAGTTGTTCTTGTTGGATAACCCTCCCCAGTGTTAATCCTCTTTCGTTGATATAATTGTACCACTAAATGAATTCGGTAAACTCCGCAATGCATAAAAAAACAAAGAGGATAACAATCACCAGCGCAATACAATTCATCGTTCGTTTTTTCGGAAGTGACATAATGTATTCAAACATGGGATAGAAAATCCAGGTATACAAAAGAGCGCAAGCACCAAGGAGTAAATCGTTAGGGAGCCACGCTTGTTGCATGATGTTTAACGGCAATTGTGAATTATCCCAAATGGGATAAACGCCTGAAGCATCAGGCTGATTCATTAAAAGCCCCATACCAAGTTCCATCAGCATGGTTACCACAACGCACGTTATATAAAACTGAAAGGCAGCGCCAGTAATAGTTTTTCTTCTTGCAATCATCCAATCCTTAAGCGGAGTAAGAAAAAGTGCGCACACTATTGCACCAACACCATAGACCATAAATGGATAAAATGGATCTCCCCAGACAAGAGAATTAGGATCATAGATACCAAGCTGAGCGGTAAATATGCACCAAGGAATTTCAAGCCAGTGCCCCACCACACTACATATACAAAAATGCACTGCCATGTTGCGCCAAAATTCAAACGATTTAGCGCGCGCTATACTCAGAGCAAAATATTCACGCAATGATATCTTTTTTTCAGGTTGCATTTCAGAGTGCGTTTCAGATTGCGCCATTAATATTCCTTGCCACGAGCCATTTTGGATCTTCTTATCATACCCATTTTTTTCTTCAAAATTCGCGCTATTCAAAACACACCACCCAAAGACCAAAACGTGCTATTTACAACTATAATCCCAGTTCAGAGGGGTTATAAGCAAAGTTTGGCGCCAGTTATCGACTTTCACAATGGCTCTATCCTACAAAACCTATTGACTAACTAGACTATTGAGTCGATACTGCCTTTTGTCAAACGTTCGAACAAACAATAAAACCAACTCCGAAAGGATTACCTCATGTCAACCAACAAGCTTCACTTTGAAACCCTTCAGCTCCATGTGGGACAAGAACAAGCAGACCCCGCTACTGATTCCAGAGCAGTCCCTATTTACCAAACCACTTCATATGTATTCCATGATTCACAACACGCTGCCGACCGTTTTGGATTGAGCGATCCAGGAAACATTTATGGACGCCTCACCAATTCAACCCAGGGCGTATTCGAAGATCGCATTGCAGCGCTTGAAGGTGGCGTAGCAGGATTGGCGGTTGCTTCAGGCGCAGCCGCAATTACCTATACCATTCAAGCGCTTGCCCAAGCAGGAGACCACGTTGTAGCTCAAAAGACCATCTACGGCGGAACCTTCAATCTTCTTGCGCATACTCTGGCCCAGTTCGGAGTTGAAACCACATTTGTAGATGCACATAACCTAAACGAAGTAGAGCAGGCCATTAAAGAAAACACCAAGCTGGTGTTTCTTGAAACACTGGGCAACCCCAACTCAGATATTCCTGACGTTGACGCTATTGCAGAAATTGCTCACAGCCATCAAATCCCGGTGGTCATTGATAACACCTTTGGAACCCCCTATCTCTTCCGCCCCCTTGAGCACGGAGCAGACATCGTGGTCCATTCGGCAACCAAATTCATTGGAGGCCACGGAACTTCTCTTGGTGGCGTAATTGTTGATGGCGGAACCTTTGACT
Source organism: bacterium (assembly GCA_963586955.1). Classification (GTDB taxonomy): domain Bacteria; phylum Actinomycetota; class Coriobacteriia; order Coriobacteriales; family Eggerthellaceae; genus Anaerotardibacter. The sequence goes on along the minus strand of CAVABR010000005.1, from coordinate 4,612 downwards.
GGAAGGCAGTAGCAGAAAAGTACGCCCCTATTGCGCAAGCTAACCCCAGTTATCACGGTATTTCTTTTGTTGATGCAGCCGGACCAGCCGCTTTTGCAACCTATGTACGCGCTATCTTATTGCGTGATACCGGTGCAACTATTTCTCCGTTCAACGCCTTCATATTGCTCCAGGGAACAGAGACACTTTCGCTTCGCTTGGAACGCCATGCGGAAAATACCAAAAAGGTCATTGAATACCTTAGCAACCATCCCCAGGTTGAGCACGTTAATCATCCAAGCCTGCCCGAACATCCCGATCATGCGCTCTACGAAAGATACTTCCCCAACGGCGGTGGATCTATTTTTACCTTTGAGATAAAAGGCGGACAAGAACAAGCTTGGAAGTTTATTGATAGCTTAAAAATATTCAGCTTACTAGCTAATGTAGCCGACGTAAAAAGCCTGGTAATCCATCCCGCAACCACTACGCACTCACAGCTTTCGCCTGAAGAATTGGCAAGCCAGGGAATTAAGCCTAATACCATCAGGCTTTCAATTGGAACAGAACACATTGATGACATCATCGCTGATCTTGATCAGGCTTTTGCGCAAGTTGGGTAATGGCCTTTAGGGCTTGGCAACTGCAAGATATACGGTAAAAGTTGTGCCGTCTTCTTCGGTGCTTTTAGCAGAAATATCTCCGCCGAGCCCTTCGACTATATCCTTAGCGATAGCAAGCCCAAGGCCAAATCCGCCTGTACGAACGCGCGCTTTATCGGCACGATAGAACCGGTCAAAAAGGTGCGGTATATCACTCGCCTCAATAAGGTTGCCCTGATTGTTTACTGAAAAACAAAGCTGTTTATCGTTTTGCGAAAGACTGATACGCACCAGCGTATTTTCAGAAGCATATTTGCAAGCATTATCAAGCAGAATAGAAACCAAACGCTCGAGCTGATCCTGCTTTCCCAAAACGCTAATATCTGGTTTTATATCTGCCTCAAGAGAAATATTCTTCTCAAAGGCAACCGATTCGAACTGAAGAATTTGCCCTTCAACTACATAGGAAAAATCAACAGGCGCACCCTCGCTTGAAGGCGCAGGATCTAAAACTTTCGGCAGTTTCTTAATATCTTGTTCCTGGTTTGCCTTCTCAGCATCAGAGCGCGCCAACAAAAGCATGTCATTGACCAGCGTTTGCATGCGCTCTGCTTCTAACTGCGTACTTTCTATCCACTGGTTTTGTTCGGAAATCTTAGATTCAGGATGAGCGCGCAAGATAGAAACGTTTGCCAAAACCACCGTCAAAGGCGTCTTTAGCTCATGCGAAGCATCTGCCACAAACTGTTGTTGCTGCTTCCAAGCTTGCGCAACGGGTCTGAGCGCCCACCTTGAAAAGAATAGACTGATCACAAAGAAGACCAAAAGCGTTAACAACCCCACGCCAGCCAAAGAAAGCGCCAAGAATTGCCATCCGTTTGCCGTGCTTCCGTCAGCAAATGCGATATAAGTTGTTCCGTTCTGTTCAACCTTTTTATAGAACAAATCCAAATCATCAATTTTTCCTTGTCCCTGTTCAATATGTTCCAACCTGCTCACTGCTTCATTGAGCACATCTGTCGCAATTGATGCAGTAGCAAATTTCGACTCAACCGCTACCGAGGTTGAACCATCTTGAATTGAGTACACCGCTACGGGGATAACCGCATTTTTGCCTTCGCGCGCACCACCAATTTCGGGCGGAGCAGGATTGTCATCATTTTGTTCGGTATCTTTTGACCAAGTTTGACTACTACTCTGATCACCAGAACTATCTTTTTGGGAGGAATGATGCTTGTCTTGCGTAAAAGAAAGCGTTGAATTAAGTGCAGAATACACCGCATTGGTATTTTGTTGATAATTAAGAATACAGATAATACTAAACACAACTGCCAAAATTAAAGCAACGGCAGCCATAGTAAGCGCAACAAATTTTATACGAAGCTTACGAAGCATTTACTTCCTCGCTCGTGCTTACAACCAAGCGATACCCTGCCTTTCGTATAGTTTCAATCTTTGCCGAAGACCCAATGTGGCGAATCTTTTTTCGGACAAAAGAAACGTAGGCCTCAACATTATTATCCTCAGCACTTGATTCTATACCCCATACCTTATCAATAAGGGTTTCCTTGGATACAACCTGCCCCGGATTGGAAAGCAAAACCTTTGCCAGACAGAATTCCTTATAGCTTAAATGGATGCTTTTATCTCCCTTTGACAAGTCATAGCTTTCCAAGTTAAGCGATAAATCCCCCACGCAAATTTCTTCAAAGACCACTTCGCCTTGCCTGCGAGTAAGAGCACGCAAATGCGCCAGCAATTCTGCGGGGCTAAAGGGTTTTGTCATGTAATCATCTGCGCCACTGTCATATCCAGTGATTTTGTCTGGAATAGCATCGCGAGCAGTAAGAAGAAGAACAGGCGTTGATATATGCGCCCGGCGCAGATCAGCTACCACTTCAAAGCCATTTTTCTTTGGCATCATAACATCAAGGATGATCACATCATACAGATCGCTCTTAGCCCACGAAAGAGCATCCTCGCCATTAAAAACAAGGTCTACGTCGTAGTGATTTTCTTCTAAGATTTTCTTTAAAGCACGCGCCAGGGGCTCATCATCTTCTGCAATTAAAAGATACACGTCTACCTCCTGAGCGTCTTTGATAAATAAGCAATGAATAAAAAAGAGCAAGGCGCTAGGCCTTGCCCAATACGTCTTTATTTCATTGTAACATCGCAACTGAAAGCAACCTGAAAGAGGCTGTTTGCCCAGCTACTTTGTTTACTCAAACAGGAGCAAGCGCGTTATTTAACCACGCGCGTACGGCAAACGCTCTCAATAGCGGAAAGCTTCTGTGCCATAGCCTCATCAATAGGAGCTTCGGTATCAACCAAGGTATAAGCAAAATCACCGCGAGCCTTGTTGGTAAGGTTAGCAATGTTAATACCCGCTTCGCCCAAGATGTTAGTGATTTGAGCAATCATATTAGGAACGTTGTGATGAAGAATACCAACGCGATACTTGCCTTCTTCGCATACACCCATGTCACAAGCAGGATAGTTGACTGAATTAACAATGTTGCCGTTTTCAATGTAGTCACGCAACTGTTTAACGGCCATCATGGCACAATTATCTTCAGCCTCTTCGGTAGAAGCGCCCAAGTGAGGAAGCACAATGGTATTTTCCATTGCCATAACCTCAGGAGTAGCAAAGTCGGTGATGTACTTCTTAACTTTACCGCTCTTAAGAGCCTCAGCCATAGCAGAGCTGTTGACCAAGGTATCACGTGAGAAGTTCAAGAACACCGCGCCATCTTTCATAACAGAGCAAGCATGCTCATCAATCATTCCGATGGTTCCCTCTACAGCAGGAACATGAATGGTGAGATAATCACAAACGCTCAAAAGATCATCAATTTCAGCAATGTAGTGAACGTCACTTGAAATTCTCCAAGCAGCATTGACGGAAACATAAGGGTCATAACCATAAACTTCCATGCCAAGATCAAGAGCCGTATTAGCTACTTCTGCACCAATAGCCCCCAGACCAATAACACCAAGTTTCTTCCCAAGAATTTCCTGGCCGGCAAACTGCTTCTTTGCCTTTTCGGCCGTTTTAGCAATATTTTCATCGTTGGCATTATCTATGCACCACTGAGCGCCTTCGATAATTCCACGGCTTCCCAATAAAAGCGCGCAAATAACAAGCTCTTTTACTGCATTAGCATTGGCGCCAGGAGTGTTAAAAACAACGATGCCTTCTTCAGCGCAACGATCAAGTGGAATGTTGTTTACACCCGCACCAGCGCGCGCAATAGCCAACAAATCAGAAGAGAATTCCATATCATGCATTGCAGCACTGCGAACCAAAATACCTGATGACTGTGAAAGCTCTTCGGTAAGCTCATATTCGCTTGAAAGCAAATCGGTTCCTTTAGTGGAAATGTTGTTCAGGCAGTGAATGTAGTGCATGTGATACTCCCGTCTTTTCTTCTATGCTATCTACTCATGCTTCATTGATTTACTACGCCTTGATTTGTAATTCCGCGGGCGTTTTAAACAACGCGCACATTCATAATTCGTAGATAAATCAATAATTGCCCATTGTACGAAAGAATCACTTTTCGTGACGCAAGAACCTTGCGGAAGGAATAAAAAAATCGCAAAGCCAAACGACTTTGCGATTTTCATTATTAACTGGTGCGGGCGAAAGGACTTGAACCTTCACGGAGTTTCCTCCATACGGACCTGAACCGTACGCGTCTGCCAATTCCGCCACGCCCGCAAAATATCAAGAACAGACGTTCTTAGTGCGTATGAAAGAATATCCCAGAATCCCTTAATTCGCAAGTAATCAGCGATGCAAAATACCGAGCCTCGTACTTTGAAGCAAATCAGAAGAGGTTAAGCTCGAAGTCACCTATGCTTGCGCCATTTATTTGCGCTCATACGAACATTAGCATCAATACGCTTGTGGTTTAGCGGTAACATCAAACAAAATTCGCTCGTTTAGCGCGCAAGCATGTCTTACTCTCAGGGCAAATCAGAAACGATTAAGCTCGAAGTCACCCGTGCTCCTACCATTCGCTTGC
>CAVABR010000004.1:0-27344 GCA_963586955.1 bacterium | reverse complement strand
CAAATACAAAAATAATGGTTGGTCTTTGCGTGAAAATTCTTCAATTGTTATTTCTAAGGATTGATGTTTGCGCCACAAAAATGGCGCACTCCTCCCCTTTTATTTCTTATTCTATTTTATTCCCGTTAAAGTAAACACACAAGAAAATAAGCGTGATTTATTCGAAGGTTTCGAAGGGGTTTCCTGGGCAAATCAGAAGAGGTTAAGACGAGAAGCACTCAGCGTTTTCAAACTTACTCTTGATCGCTTCGCTCGCTGTATAGGTCTCAGGCTTCAATCGCTTTCGACCCACACACCGAGCGAAGCGATCCGTATAAAACGGAACGATGCAGTGCAACGCATAATGAGCTTGCGCTATATGTATATAAGTGATTGGTGTGGTTACCGCAAAATTAGAGTCGCAGGAACACCAGAAGCTTGCGCATGCGCAAGCGAATGGTAGGAGCACGGGTGACTTCGAGCTTGACCTGTTCTGATTTGCCTTAAAAGTGAGAAGTTCTACAGCTTAAAACGCTGAACGCATTTGTACGTGATTATTGCTGATTCGCCTGAGACAAAAAAGACCTAAGCAAAAGCCCAGGTCAAAAGTTGTAAAAGTGGCGCCCCCAGCAGGATTCGAACCTGCGACCTTTGGATTAGAAGTCCACTGCTCTATCCAGCTGAGCTATGGAGGCGTTTAAGCTCGTCAATTATACCCACTTTCTAACGTTAAATCTATACCGCAGATCAAATTGCACAAGAGAAGCGCTTAACTTCAAGATACTAGCACCAACCAAGCTTAAGTCACTGTGACAACAAACTAGAAGAGTGCATTCATCAGTCCTTGCTTTTACTTAGATAGACCAACTAAAACCTGCAGATAAAAGCTTAAAAATCATCTTTTTCGTCTTTAAAAAATAAGTCATCAAAACGAACATACAAAAGACTTACGACATACGTTCCAAGAATTCGCACAAGCCAGAAATAGAACATGTTCTAACAAAAACACCTATTCTGACGTGCAATTATTATGAAAACTAATAATGCATCCTCTTTTTAATAACCTTCTCTATTGGACTAAAGTCAAAAAAAGAATGACTATATGAACATGTTATAAAACAAATGGAAGGGGAACCATGGGACAGACAGATCGTGTATCGGGACACACTAAAACAATTGCACTTATTGGAACACCAGTAGAGCATTCAATGTCTCCTGCAATGCACAATACATCATTTGAGTATCTAGGAATTGACTACATCTATCTTGCTTACGACGTACAGCCCGAAGAACTCAAGGATGCTGTTGTTGGACTCAAGACACTCGGTTTTGCAGGTTATAACGTAACCATGCCTCACAAAACAATGATTGGCCAATACCTTGATGAACTCTCTCCTGCTGCAGAGCTTATGGGAGCAGTTAACACCGTTGTTATCAAAGACGGAAAATCCATTGGTCACAATACCGACGGTGCAGGCTTTATGCGCAATGTCAAAGAAAACAACGTTGACATCATTGGTAAGAAGATGACCATCGTTGGTGCTGGTGGCGCAGGTTCTGCAATCTTTTCTCAGGCAGCACTTGATGGCGTTGCTGAAATTGATATCTACAACATTCACGACAAGTTCTTTGACAAAACAGCAGAACGCATTAAGGGCATCGCTGAAAAAACCGGTTGCAAGATGCGCTTGATTGACCTTGATGACAAAGAATCACTCAAACAGTCCGTCGCAGAATCTGTTTTGTTCGTAAATGCAACCAGCGTTGGTATGGGCGAAGGCTCAAACGAGAGCACCCTCCCTGCAGAATTTATGGTTGACGGCCTTGCAGTTGCAGACACCGTTTACAACCCTCGCAAGACCAAGCTTCTCCAGGACGCTGAAGCAAAAGGCTTAAAGATCTTGCCTGGCGTTGGCATGCTTTTGTGGCAGGCATCCATCGGTGAAGACATTTGGACGGGCAAAGAAATGCCAACCGATCTCATTGAAGAGAAATACTACAAGTAAAAATTCCAAGACATGGGGCAAACCAATACCCCATGTCTTTCCACCTGGTAATCACTATTAAAAAAGGAGAAAAAAATGGGAATCAGATTTGCTGTTTTCGGATTGAACCAAGGTTCAAAAATTGCTCGTGACGCTGTTGCAAACCCTGAGATGGACTTAGTTGCTGTTGCTGGTTTTGGTCAGCAGGCAGAAGATGTAGCAAATGAACTTAACGTTCCTTTGTATGCAGACTACAATGACCTTTTGAAAGAGGTTCCTCTGGACGCGGTAGCTATCGCACTTCCAAATGGCCTTCATGTTGCTTCAACACGCGCTTGTCTTGATGCAGGCGTTAAGAACATCTTGCTTGAAAAGCCTATTGCAAACACCGTTGAAGAAGCAGAAGAGATCATCAAGATGTGCAACGATGCTGACGCAACCCTACTTATTGGCCACCATCGTCGTTCTTCTTCAAAGTACCTCTTCTTGCGTGACTTCATTGAGTCTGGCAAACTGGGCCAGCTCGTTGGCGTTCAAGGCACCTATGCTATTGCAAAACCATTTAGCTACTACGACGTAGAGTGGCACACCAAAAAGGGTGGCGGTCCTCTCTTGATCAATGCAATTCATGACATTGATGACCTCAACTACACCACCGGCATGACGGTAAATCGCGTCTATGCAGCAGCGCGCAACAACATTCGCGGAAATGAAATTGAAGATTCCGTATCAGTAGTATTCGAATTCAAAGAGGGCGTTACCGCAACCTACTTTGTTTCTGACGGCACTCCTGGTCCTTGGAACTACGACTTGGCTGCTGAAGAGAATCACTTCTTTAAATGGTGCCCTGGCGAAAACAGCTTAAAGTTCTTTGGAACAAAAGGTTCACTCGGCTTCCCAAATATGGATTTCTACAGCTATACTGATAAAGATCACTATGGTTGGGGTGAAGAGTTACAGAAGGAACATTTCGATATCGAAAAGAATGATCCTATGACTGCCGAGCTTGAGCATTTCGTAGATCTTTGCTTGGGACGTGAAACCAAGCCACGTTGTACTGGCGAAGACGGAATTGCAACCTTGAAGGTTATCAATGCAATTCTTGAGTCTTCTGAAACTAAGCAGATTGTCGATATCGACTAATTTCCATTTGGCAATTTTGCACGTTTCCTTTACTTCAATACAGCGGAAGAGGGGCTCATTTGGGTCCCTCTTCCAATTTGTAGCTCTTATCCCCACATCCCCCTCTTTTTATTCCTTTTACACACATTCACTCAATCATGTTCTTGCAATGCTGTTAACCTGATTGACACATTACAATCACAAAATTTAATAAAAATCTATTTCTTATTATTTTTGCTAATAAGAAAAGAAATAAAGGCGTTTTTTATTCGAGGGATTAAAATGAATTTATCTCATCTGGCGTATTTCAAAAAACTTGCAGAGGTAAAGCACTACACCAAAGCCGCCTCAGAACTCTACATTGCTCAGCCCACCCTTTCGGTTGCCATTTCTTCACTTGAAAAAGAATTAGGCACTCCCCTTTTTGAGCGTAAAAACAATCAGATTCTATTGACGCCTTGTGGCAAAACGTTCTACCACTATGTATGCGTTGCGCTTCAAAGTCTTGATAAAGGGGTAAATTCCGTACGCGAATACGCAGGTATGATCAATGGGCAAATCAACCTTGGCACGCTTTATGCTATGCAGGGTAAATATTGGTCGGAGGCAATTCGTGCATTCCATGAAGAATACGGCACTCCAATACAAATCAACATTTCACAAGGATTCACGCCAAGCCTTGTGAAAGATTTAAAAGAAGACAATTACGACGTAGTATTTGCCGCTCAGCCAGAAGCCGATGATTCGCTGGTAAGTAAGCCCTGTTGGTCGCAAGAATTAGCGGTTGCAGTAAATAAAAAACATCCGCTTGCTCAAAGGCGCGAAATTTCCATTGAGGACTTAAAAGACCAGCGCATTCTTACCTATAAAAAGAATAGCGTTGTTCATAAAGAACTAATCGACGCGCTTGGTAAAAAAGAAAAAGAATTAGATATAGATTTTGCCTACGATGACGAAATCACTTTGTCCTCATTGGTAACCTCTGACGAAAATGCTGTTGCTCTTTTGTGCTATTCGTTTTTAGTAAAAGCCTTTGATGAAGTGGTTTTCCTTCCCCTAAAAGAAGCACCAAAAGACTTTCATAAGGTATATCTGCTCTCAACAAAAGAAGGTCAGAAATCGCGCCTTATCCGCGATTTTGTAACCTTTATGTCTTCCTATCATTTCCCGCCTGCGCGCGTACCAGAACAGAAGCAATAAGGCAAATACTGGAAAATGAAAGACCGCTTAGTGGCTTCGGTGGACTTATACCCAAAGATACTCCCGTACTTTCCTGTGTCTGTCCTAGGTCTAACCCTTGCTTGGCGTTTACCTGCGCATAACCCGGTCTCTATCTAAACCTAATACAGTCTTTGGAACCAAAAGGGGTCGTGATACAAAAAAGACCGCTTGGTGGCGGTCTTGAATTTTTATGGAGCGGGTGACGAGAATCGAACTCGCGTGACCAGCTTGGAAGGCTGGAGTTCTACCATTGAACTACACCCGCAAAAAAATGGTCGGGACGACAGGATTCGAACCTGCGACATCCTGCTCCCAAAGCAGGCGCGCTACCAAACTGCGCCACGTCCCGACAACGTTTAGAGATTATAGCAGAACATTTTAAGAATGGGAAAAAATTTTCTTTAATTCTCTTAAAGCATTTCCGCGATGGGAAATACTGTTCTTTTCATCTTGGGAAACTTCAGCGAGCGTGCAGGTAAAATCAAAGTGCTCAGGCAAAAATAATGGGTCATAACCAAAGCCTTCGCTTCCCTTTTCTTCATACCCAATGCGACCCTCTATGAAGCCTTTTGAGACCGTCTCTGTGCCGTCATCATCAATGAATACAAGAACGCAAACAAAGCGCGCTGTACGCGCCTCAGGCTCCACGTCAGTCAATTCTTTGAGCAACTTTGCGTTATTGGCAGCATCATCACCTTCAACACCGCTGTAGCGCGAGGAATATACCCCCGGCGCGCCATCAAGCGCATCAACTGCAAGACCTGAGTCATCAGCCAACACGGCAGTATGCGTAAGTTCATAGACCGCACGAGCCTTAATGCGAGCGTTTTCCTCAAAGGTTGTGCCGGTCTCTTCCGGAGAAGATGAAATGCCCGCCTCAGACATAGTCATAAACTCCCAGCCATCAAAGGCAAGAGCGGTTTTGATCTCTTCTACTTTATGGGCGTTGTTACTTGCTATTACCACCTGTTTTTTGGCTGTCATATATTTCTCACTTTCTGTAATTCGAACCCTGCATTACTAACAACCTGTGCGTCGTTTCATCTCGAAAATCGAAGAATAAATGCGGGCACAAAAGCGTACCGACGTCTTGCCGGCCTAGTCCAGCGAAACATATTCCAGATTATCGAGCGGGAAGCGCAATACGCGCGTGCCGAAATCCCTGAACTCTTCGATATTTTCGCCCGTAGTAGCGAAACGATACGTGGGCACATGGTCAGGCGCACAGAGCGCTCCTTGGCGCGTAAGCAAATCACAGCAGTCACGCGCCGTTTCTGTTGCTGAAGATATCAAAACCACCTTATGACCCACCACGCTTCCGATGAGCGCCTTTAAAAGCGGGAAATGCGTACACCCCAAAACAAGCGTGTCAATTTCGCAACGACGCAAAGGCTCAAGATAGTCTTGCGCTATCTCTTGAAATTCGGGGCGAATATAGACCTTCGAAGCAAGCGAGGTGTAGTTTTCAATGGGACCTTTTGCCATCTTGATGCCCAGTTCGGCAATTTCAACAAAACGAGGAGTTGCCGTAGAAAATACCGTAATGCCCGCATCGATATTGCGAATAGCATCCGTATAAACACCTGAATCAACCGTGCCCTGCGTAGCAATAACACCCACACGCCTGTTGCGCGTGGCCCGCGCAGCCGCACGCGCTCCGGGGTTTACTACCCCAATAACCGGCACATCAAAAGTTTGCTGGGCAGAGATAAGCCCTGCTGCAGTTGCGGTATTACATGCAATGACAATCAGCTTAACCCCGCGCTCAATGAGCCATTCGCAAATTTCATGCACAAAGCTTTTAACTTCTTCTTGGGAGCGCGGTCCATAGGGGCAGCGCTTGCGATCTCCAAAATAGATAAGGCTCTCTTTGGGAAGCGCTTTCATAATCTCACGCACAACTGTAAGACCACCAAAGCCCGAATCAAATATCCCAATGGGCGCGTCATTGACCGCTTGCTCTCTTCGGCCAAGAATACCCTCTTCTTGTTCACCAAAGAAGGGATAACTATTTGATTGAGCGCTCATCAGTTCATACAGGTTTAATCGTGAGTAATAATGCAGACGCCAACCGTCAGGTTGTCATGGAACCAGGCAGCATCGCTTACTGAAAGGTTGATGCAACCATGCGAACCGGCACCCGAAGAGTACCTAGTATTGTTCCAAGAACCCCATGCCTGCCACGAAGCGTCATGAAGACCAATGCCGTTACCAATGAAAGGCATCCAGTATGAAACCTTGGTTTCGTATTCAGGGTTGCCGTTAGCATCCTTTTCACCGATAAGGGTAGATTCGCCATTGTTGCTATTGAGGCGATATACGCCCGTAGGAGTTGCGTGATTGCCTGAAGGCGAACCAGAAATACAGTTTGCGGTATAGAGCAAGTTATCGTTAGCGTCGTAGTAACGAACAATTTGTTCGGTTAAGTCTACATCAACGTAAGAGCCCCAGTCGCGCTTTCCGGCTCCTTTGTAAACATCAGCCGTTTGTTCGCACGGAATGTCGATGGCAGTAAAGTTGCAAGCCTTGATTTGTTCAATAACCGTTGAAGCAAGCGAATCTGAGTTAACAATCCAACCATAAGAACCACCGCTTGCAGAACATTCTTTTCCATCAGCACGCGTCCAAGTACGTTTGGTTTGGTAGGTATTAAGTTCAGTGCCCATTTCGGAAGCCCACTGCTGAATTGCTTCCTCATTCAAAACCGGCTCAATATTGTCATTGATGGTGATCCATTCAGCAATCATGGCCTTGGTAATTTTGCCAGCCGAAATGGAACCATTAAGCGTAAGCGAAATTTCTCCGCCAGCCATCTTGTTTACCTTTTCAAGCGCTGAAGCAAAACGAGAATCACTTGAAAGAACGGTAGGCTTGATGAAGTCATCTTCAGTTACGGTATAGCTTGTACTGAGCGTTTTTAAACATTCATCAGCTTTTTTGAGAAGAGCGTCTTTGTCAATCTGCGTACCGTAGACCTCTTTTTCAATTACGCACATTTTTGTGGAATCCTGATAGACAATCTTGGCATTCTTGGATTCAGTTGCGGTGGAATTGTAGGTAGAAATTTTGTCGGACAAAATGCTGTGAGCATTTTCCTTATCAAAGGTTGCCTCAATAACATCTGAAACGTCATGACTCTTAAATACTTCTATCGGCCAAGCCAGATAATTCTGATTTAAGCAGGCGTCTTTCGCAACCTGGCTTTTGTCAATGTTGAGGTTAGCCTGGTTAGCATTAAGGGTGCAAGAGAACCCTTGGCCTTCAATGGTGAGCTGATAGTCTTTAACCCTGCTGTCAATTTCGTTAGCGAAATCAGTGTTAGATTCAAACGAAACATCGTGATTACTAAAGGATGTTTTGGGGAAAAAGTGAGATGAGAAGAAAAAGCACCCGATAGCATAGATGAGCACCAAAATACCAACAATTACCCCAAGCGTAATGAAAAGAGGCTTTTTGCTCCGCTTTGGCTTAGACAATTGGGTAGCTTGGGGAACATAAAATGAACCCGTTGATTGGTTTGCCTGAGAAGCAAAAGTGGTTGTTGCTTGATTTGCTGGTTGCTGATAGTAATTTTGCCCATTATTTATATTATTCACTGGCTGGAAATTGCTGGTAGGCTCATTCCATACATTGTTATTAAAATCATTACCACCAACGTGCTTTGGCTTTTTCCCCATGTTTGTTTTTCCCTCAACTATTTCTACAACGAGCAATAAACGATTAAGGATTATACTCCGAAGTCTGTAAGTTTCCTTAAAATTGTCCAACTAAATACAATATTATTTCTCTTGTAAAAAAAGAGGGTTCTACTGCGTATTTATAAAATATCCATAGACGAATTTAATGTGCTGAAACCAGAGAGGCATGCTGGATTTATAGTGGAGCGAAACAAGGGGCTTCAAGCTGAATAAAACGCAGACGTCCAGCAGAATAAAACGCAGGGTTTTTGTTGGAGAGAAAACGGGTTTTTACTAGGGATAAATGCAAGCATCTGACAGAACAAAGCGAAAGATTTCCGCTGGGACTAAACACAAGCATCCGGCAGAATGAAACACGGAGCTTTCTGTTGGGATGGGGCGAAGATAGAACTCTTGACGCTGAGCGTGCAAAGGCTAATAATAAAGAATCCAATTCGCAAGGAATTGACGCACTTTCTCAATAACATATGGGGGCGACTGGTTTCGACATGGTAAGTTGGAGTCAAAGAGCAGGTCGTGGTCTCCTCGCCACGTTAAACAGGGGTACCGTCAAGTTAATTGGCAAAACTTCTAATAACAACCTCGCTCTCGCTGCTTAATTGTAGCTCGAGGTGCCTAACTGGGGATTTTCCTCGTTTCCAGGGTGGTATCATTTTTAGAGGAATGCTTCTTGCTACGTAGCTGGTATGAGCAAGAAAAAGACTGAACCCGCTAGGTGCTTATGTGGCCTGTCGATGGGCTGTTAAGTATTGAAGCTAAAACACCGACTAAGCTTGTAGCGCTTTGATAACGGTTTAGTATGGACCGGAGTTCGATTCTCCGCGCCTCCACCAAAAACAACAAAGGCGGTCTTTCGACCGCCTTTTTCTTTAAGTTGAACAACCTGAGCCCTGGAAGTTGAACAACCTGAGCCCTGGACTTAAGACTAATGTAGTCAGTCATAAACTCAGGCATGTTTATGTATTCCGAGCTAGTGCAAACCGCCTTAAGCTTAAGCGTTGTTCCTAAATGCGAATCGGTAGTTAGAACCAGAAAGCGAACATCACTCTCAAAACGAACTAGAAGCAGAACGCGGGTGTCACACCTAAATGCGACTCTGAAACAGTGGCACGATCAGGGCAACCTTTTGGGCTTAAAGTTTCGATAAAGCTACCCATCCAGGAGTTACCAAGTAATGCAGGCGAGCGTTGCCACCAATGCAAAGCATGCTCTGCCTCCAAATCTAAAGGCTTATTACCCGCGCGCGTGTTAAGTTTCAGGCAATCAAAGAAATTTTTCTTCCCATCTATATAAGTCACCCCTTGCAGTTTATAGAACTCATACTGCGTTCCTTCATCACAAACGAAGTCTTTGATGCCTACCCCTGTAAGCTCGCTAAAACAAGGTATCCAGAACTTATTATCAGAAGACGTTAGCTCGGTGTTTTGATCACCCTTTGAAGACTTCTTTTCCACTGTCAAAATTTTGTCGGTGAAGTCGGTGTCGAAATTGCTATAGATCTCGCCACCTTCCTGAAGCTCGGCTCTCAGCTTGCTTTCAGCCCAACCGCCAGTATTCGTTGAGTAACTAAGGTGTTCTTTTCCTTCTTTGTCATACCACGGTCTACCCTCTTCAGTCTCATTATTCATAACGTAGCAACTAGGCAACAAATGAGTTGCTTGGAACGTAAGTGCGCAACCTTCTCCGTCATGGTCACCTACCTGAAGAATGCGGAACTCTACATAGCCATTAGCTTCTTGGGCGCCCTCGGTATCAACGGTGGAGCCATTCCAGCGGGTATAGAGATGAACGCTGTCATCTTTCAGATACGAGTTGTATTTTGCTATTGTTTCTGCGTCACCATTCTTGATAGCTTCAATATCAGCATCGACCGAAGACATAACAGCGGTCACTTCCGCCGTAGGATCATCTGCCGTAGCAGGTGCCAACCAATAGCCCCTTGGAGCCCACTTTGCGTACAAAGTCAAATCAGAAGTAACAGGAGTATTGAAGTCATAAGCCTGCGTGAGCGCGCTATCGGTATACCAACCTGCGCATTGATAATCGCTCGTGGGTGCCACCGTGGGCTGAGTAGCAGTACCGTTTTCCTTGACATACTGCCCTTCAACGTCTTCGCCCATACCATTCATTTCAAAGTTTACGGCATAAGCAGTGCTTACTGTTATCTGCATAGGAAGCGTAATAGTGCCCCCATTTGATTTCAGTTGTTGCACAATGTCTGCGCTCACGCCCTCAGCGTTCCATGCGTCGGCGTAATCAGCACCTGCAAGGATTACCTGACCCGGTGCCTGCGCGCTCCAATCTGAAAGGCTATCAAATGCCTGAATGTTATCCACGAACACCGGGTCATCAGAAGCGTTAGAAATGCTAAGGCTATTGGAGATGACCTGACCTTCTTCGTTTACTACCACCTGCGAAGAACAAGTTACCCCACTTGGTGCTTGTGCAGCATAGGCGGTGTTTGTTGCAAATTGCCCAAAGCACAAAAGCGCTATAAGCGCTGAAGCAATAGCAACCGAAATAGCACCCTTATTATTTGAGGCGAACATAGAGGCACTCGAGGTGTTCTGTCCAGCCGAAACGGATGCTTTGCGACTAGCCAACACCAACGCGACTGCACCTATTACCATCGCGAACAAGCCAAAAGCAAGCCAAACTAGCGCGTCACCCGTTTTAGCAAGCGCTGAAGCTGAAGCTCCCTGCGTTGCTAAGGTAATGGTTATATTGCCATCAACTGATACGCCTTCGACTGCAAAGGCAAATGTCGGCGCAATTGAACAGAGAATGCAAGCAAGCACTGCACCAAGCGCAATACCGATGAAACGTTTTGAAATACGCCCCTCAGAACAAACGCCATTGTTTGCTGTCTTCATATAAAAGTCCTTCCAAAATAGTGAACCATGTCACGTAAATATATGAGTCATACGTAGCAACGTGGCAACGCAGTAACGTAGCAACACAACAACACGGCAACGCGAAAACATTACAACAAAGCGACGGCGCGACATAACGACGTGGCAATTTTGGCAAATTCAAGTGAATATTGCAACACTAAACGAAACATTAGTATTGAAGAAGTTAAGGAGGCACTGCCTACTCTTACTAAAAGCAAGTACCCTACTTCACGTTTCTTATGATTTTGCTGAACCTGGTCACGAATCGAGCGTGGCAAACACCTTGCTTGCAAGCACCCTGCTTTGCATGCGTTATGATTTTGCCGAATCTAGCCAGCCGTCAAGCGTCTCCCAGATATTCGCTTGGTCTTCTTCGCTCAGAGTTTCAATAACAGTGAGATGGTTATAGGTTGATTCGAAGGTTTTGATTTGGCTGTTATTGAAAGATAGATCTGGCCGTACAAAATACCAAGGATCACTCTGACCACTAATCATGATGAGATGGGCGGTATTGGTGGTATTAAACCACTCAACCATGGCATCACGCGTAGAAGAGTTATAAGTTATAGCACTCAGCTGTTCTTCGTTTAAATACATTACTGAATACGAAACATTACTATCAGTAGCAAGATAATAAGCGTCCTTTTCCTCATCCGGTGCAGTTTCCTTTGCCTTGGCAACTAACTGGCGCAGATAGTCAAAGTTTTCGCTATAGTCCCCCATCTCAGATAATGCTTGAATTGCATATGATATAAAGCCACTGTTGTATGCAAAAGAGTTTGGTGCTTCTGCCTCAACTACACAGGCGTAAATTTTGTCAGGATCATCTTCGTTGATGGCGTTAGTAATATCTTCAACCTTGCTGGACTGATAGTACTGCCAAAATCCCAATACCGGATATTCGTTTACCACCACATCCCATAGTTTCTTGGCCTGAGTAGTTTCGTCTGTTCCAAAATATGAACGGAACTTGTAACCTTCCTCGCAAGCTTGCTCATAGTACCTGGTTTGGAGTTCCTCACGATGCTTAATGCAAGCAAGTTGGAATTTATCCATCAACTCATGCCATTGCGCCGCCTGCTCTTCGCCATATGCTTTATATCCGATGTCACCGTAGACAGCATCCATAAAGCGACTGTCATTGGTGCCTTGGCAAAATGGTGCGCAGAAAGCCACAAAAGCGTCTGCATCATTATAACCATGCTGCTCTTGGAAATAGCATTGATAGTCAGTAGTCAGACCCCCTTTGCTTGTTCCTGCCCAAAGGCGCTTGCCGGTAAGTACCTTCGACATTTTTTGGATAACTTCATGGAAGTCAGTTGCGGCTTGTTCCATAGTCAGGTTGTCCCAAAGTGCGGTGCTATTAATATCAAGCCCATCAGGTACTGAACTGCCGAAATAGCGATACTCAATCTGGATTATGTTAAGGGTACCATATCGGTCAAAGAACGTCTGGTTGTAGAAATTTCTATATGCCGTTGAAGGAAGGTTGCCAAACATATAGCCATCGGTGTCAACCACGTTAAGTGCATCCATACCCGTATAAAACAGGCGTGCATGCTGTTCGAAGGTGCCAGCGGAAGGATCATTGTGATCGATAGCCTGACTAAAGGTGATCTCATAGATCTCATACGTTTGATCAAGCCCTGCTTCCTTAATTGCATCATTGCTGTAAGGCTCGACGCTCGTAATGCCATCGATAGCCAAAAGTCGTTGCGCGATAGATGGATCTACTGGCGTGGGTTCTTCAGCGATGCTTACCATTATCTGCATAGGAAGCGTTATGGTGCCACCATTTGATTTAAGCTGTAGGATAATATCGGCGCTTACGTCCTTGGCATCCCACGCGTCAGTATAATCAGCGCCGGCAAGGATTACCTGGCTTGGTGCCTGTGCGCTCCAACCTGAAAGGCTCTCTGACGCCTGGATACTTTCTACGCACACCGGGTCATCAGAAGCATTAGAAATGCTGAAGCTATTAGAGATGACCTGGCCTTCTTCGTTTACTACCACCTGTGAGGAGCAAGTTATGCCACTTGGCGCTTGAGCCGCATAGGCAGTGTTAACTGCGAATTGCCCAAAGCACAAAAGCGCTATAAGTACTGAAGCAATGACGATTGAAACCGCACCTCTGTTATTGGAGGCAGACGAAGAGGTGCTCGAGGTGTTCAAGGTATTTGAGGTGCTCTGTCCAGCCGAAACGGGCGCATTGCATCCAGCCGAAGTGGGCGCTTTGCGACTAGCCCATATCAACACACAAGCACCTATTAGCATTGCGAACAAGCCGAAAGCAAGCCAAGCTAGCGCGTCACCTGTTTTAGCAAGCGCTGAAGCAGAAGCGCCCTGCGTGGCTAAGGTAATGGTTATATCGCCGTCAACCGGTACAGATTCGACCGCAAAAGCAAATGCCGGCGCAATTGAGGAGAGAACGCAAACAAGCATTGCACCGAGCGCAATGCCGATGAAACGTTTTGAAAAACATCCTTCGGAACAAACATTATTGTTTGCTGTCTTCATATAAAAGTCCTTCCAAAAGAGTGAACAATGTCACGAAAAAAGAGTGAACAATGCCACGTAATTATAAGAACAGTATATAGCGATGTGGTGGCGTAGTAATTCGGAAACGCTACAACGTAGCGACATGGCGATGTAGCGACGAGGTGACGCGGGCACGCAGTAACGCAACAATGTAGCAACGGAGCGACATAACAACGTGGCGACAGAGCGGCATAATTTAAACCGTTCCTCATTGATGGTTCTATCTTCCTACAGGAACCAAAGATGTGATCTTGTGAAATTCTCAGCTTTACCGCTGTTTAGCTTTTCCATTATTTGTTAGATAAATATTAGAAACAAATTAAAAAATAAAACAATATGCTCTGATTTTTACGCAAACAATATACTGGGGAATTAGAATCGCTATTCAAAGATATAATCCCAGATAGAACTATTTTTAGAAGTTGATCTGCCTCATATTTTGATAAAGACGTCATCAAAAAAAACCACTTGCGAAAGGAGTCGCAATGAATCACGAGGAAAGAGAAGCGATTCTCAAAAAAGCTCGAGAATTTTTTAAATCTTCTATTGCTGATAGTCATGCAATGAATACCAAAAAGCTTAAAAAACTTGACCGATTCAACGTTAACCCATTCACGGTGCACTACCTTGCTTCATTTGCTTTTGGCGACGAATCACCCAAGAATTTAGCCAAGGCTCTTATCTATCCACGAGTATTAGGCACCTCCATCGCAACAACTTTCGGGAATAACGTACAAACCTTTTGCCATAAGGTGCTTGGAGGTTATGCTTCTACTACCGCCGGTATGGACATCGAGTTTATTGATGCCCTTGACGGACGAAAAAAATACTGCCAATTAAAAGCCGGCCCACAAACCATCAATAAGGATGATGTTGCAACCATCAAAGGACATTTTGCAGGCTTAAAAAATCTAGCAAGAACAAATCATTTAACCGACTTTAACCCGATGACCGATTGTTGCGTAGGGATTTTATATGGCGATCATTCTCAAATCAGCACAAATTACAGACATATTGAGGATGATTATCCCGTTTATTCTGGAAAAGAATTCTGGCACCATCTAACGGGGGACGAATCATTCTACGAAGATCTTATTGATGTATTTTCAAATTGTGCCAAGGATTACAGTGATACAAATTTACTCGATGACACAATCGAAGAACTTGCTGGAGATATCGTAAAACATCCAGAAGTACTAAGTTATGAAGATGTTTATGAGGGTGTCTCTTTTGACGAAGATTAGTTGTTAACGTTTTCTAAAAATCAATATATAATTAGTAACCCTTGCATAGGCAAGGGTTACTAATTATATGGAGGAATACCATGGCTGAAAGCAATTTCGTCACCGTAACGACAGCATCCAGAGCCTTAGATGTATCGGTTGATACCATTAGAAGATGGAACAAACTCGGACTCATTAAAGCCACGCGTGACAAAAACAACAAGCGCCTCTTCAACCTTGATGAAATAAAAAGACTCCAAAATAAACTCAACGGCGGAAGCGATACTACCGAATACAAGGTTTTACGAAGCAAAAAAACCTACAAAGAAGCAAAATGCATTGATTTGTTTGCAGGAGCTGGAGGAACTGCTCTTGGCTTTCATAATGCCGGCATTCCACATGTAATGCTCAATGAATTTGACAAAAATGCTGTTGCAACACTTCAAAATAATAGTGAAAAGCATAATCTGAATTGGAATATCATTCCTAAAGACGTTAAGGAACTTGATTTTTCTGAATACAAAGATACACCGATAATACAAGCAGGCTTTCCTTGCCAGGCTTTCTCTTATGCGGGGAAAAGTAAAGGCTTCGGCGATACTCGAGGCACACTTTTTTTTGAATTTGCTCGCGCCATTGAAGTAATCCAACCAAAAATAGCCATAGGCGAAAATGTACGTGGTTTAGTAAAGCATGACAATGGTCGCACTTTAGAAACTATGCTCCATACACTTGATAAGTTAGGCTATGAAGTAAATTACCGCGTATTGCGAGCACAATATCTTGATGTACCCCAAAAAAGAGAGCGATTGATTCTATTCGCGGTTCGCAAGGATTTAAATCTTCCAATATTATTTCCCAAAGAACGCGATTACTTTATCTCAATGAGACAAGCTCTGAAAGATTGTCCTGAATCCGAAGGACAAACCTATCCAAAAAGAAAAGCCGAGATCATGAGTATGGTTCCTGAAGGTGGCAACTGGCGCAATCTCCCTATAGAGATTCAAAAAGAATATATGAAGGGCAGTTTTCATTTAACAGGGGGTAAGACAGGAATGGCACGCAGAATGTCTTGGGATCAACCATGTCTCACGCTAACTTGCGCTCCAGCACAAAAACAAACAGAAAGATGCCATCCCTCCGAGACCAGGCCACTAAATGTTCGGGAATATGCTCGAATCCAGACGTTCCCTGATGACTGGGAATTCTCTGGAAAAATGACTGCCCAGTACAAGCAGATTGGAAACGCCGTTCCGGTAAACCTTGGATATCATGTAGGACGTTGTGTTCTTGCATCTCTTGGTTGTATTCCAATTTCAGACGACATGGAACAAGTCGAACCACTCAAAATACCATCCGAATAGACTGAGCCTCGGGAATCAATAGTGGCTGAAACGATGGAGCTAAATTCGCTACTCAATTTTGCCCAACAAGGAAAGCCGAGTTGTGAAACAGCTAATAATTCTCACCAATACAACAGCGATACCCACCAGTAAAAGAAACAGCAAAGTCACGCCTGTCAACTAGGACTACGATTAGCCTATCCGAAGAAAACCTAGAGCGCTTTTTGCTCACAATCAACATCAAGGAGGCTTTGTTATGAAACAGTTGAACGAAAAGGTTGCAATTGTAACAGGATCTGGCCAGGGTATTGGCAAAGGAATAGCTCTCTGCCTTGCTAAACGTGGTGTGAAGATTATCGCAACTGGTCGCCGTGTTGAACCAATTGAGCAAACTATCGCTGAAATCAAGGAGCTTGGCGGTGACGGCTTTGCTATGTCATGCGATTCCGCCGACCGCGCACGCGTAGAAGAAGTTGTGAAGGCCACTGTTGAAAAGTACGGTTCCATAGACGTTGTAGTTAACAACGCACAAGCCATTGTTCCTTCTGCTCCTGTGGAAGAAACCACATACGAAAACATGCTCAAAGCATGGCAAAGTGGCGTTATCGGCGCGCTCAATTACATGCAAGCCGTATTCCCTTACATGAAAGAACAAGGCGAAGGTCGCATTGTTAACTTTGCTTCCGCAACGGGCATGTTCGGCATTGCAGGCCAGCTGGCTTACGCTTCCAACAAAGAGGCTATTCGCGGTATGACGAAGATCGCTGCAAAAGAGTGGGGTCAGTACGGTATCTGCGTCAACGTTGTTCTTCCTGGTGCTGAATCCCCCGCAGCAAAGGCATGGGCAGAAAAGTTCCCTGAGGAATATGCAAAGCAGGTCAACCTCAACCCCATGAAGCGCTTCGGTGACCCTGAAAATGACATCGCCCCTGTTGTTGCATTCTTGGCTGGTCCAGATTCTTGCTACTTCTCTGGCCAAAGCGTAATTGTTGACGGAGCAAACTCCATCATGCCGTAAGAAAATTTATAGTCCAGTCCAGAACTGCAAAAAAAACGGTTATAAGAAAACGCTAATATAATAAGTATATAACCGCAGATCAGTACATGTTTGACCCAAGATTTTCTCCCAAGAAGTCTTGGGTCTTTTGTTTGCGCTAAACGCAATTCTAAAAATTCGGGGCTATAGGACAAAGCAACCAACGAATATATAAAAATTGATAGGCTTTAGATAATCAAGGAAGCATCAGAGCCAATTGGCTTTTTATATTCGGACAGTTTATGTCTGATCTCAATGAAGAATTACGCCTGCATCTAAATCTGAATGACAATCAATCAGAAGAAACAAAATTACAACTTACCAATGAAACTTTCTCAAACAACCTTGGCATTCGTTATCTCACACACCAGCTGACAAACAAGGTAGATGACTTATTGTTTAACAACCCTGAAGCGAAAGAGCTTACCTTGTAAGTTCTTTCGCTTGCATGGCATCCACCCCAAGCCTCTGCCACAATGAAGCTTCTGTGCTGATGTGGTTGAAATTACTTTCAGATAGTCCACCCCAAGCTCGTGTCATAATGAAACCATGAAAAAGAAAGCGCAAAACATACTCAACGTGAGCAGCAGAACAGAATTTCGCGCTTGGCTAGAAGCTAATGCTTCAACCGAAAGCGAATGTTGGGTCATTGCCAAGCGAGGCAAACCTGGTGCCGATAATTGCCTCTATTATTTAGATGCCGTTGAAGAGGCACTTTGTTTTGGATGGATAGATTCCACCTATAGCAAAATAGAAGGTGTAACCATGCAACGTTTCACTCCACGGCGACAAGGAAGTGTATGGACTGAGCTCAACAAAGAACGCGTACGTCGTCTTGAACGCTTGGGGCTCATGACTGACGCTGGACGCGCTGTGTTACCCGCCATGGGGCCTCGTTCGTTCAAAATTGATCCCGATGTGGAACGCGCGCTTAAAAACGCACGCGTTTTTGCACAGTTCAAACGGTTCCCACCTCTCTACCAGCGGGTTCGCGCCTACAATGTTGCGTTCTACAAGAATAGAAACAAAGAAGCATATACTAAGGCTCTTGCGCATCTTATTAGCGAAACTAAAAAAGGCAATCTCTACGGTCAATGGAATGATTACGGCCGACTTTCTTAGGTCTTTGAGACGGCTATTTTGCTCAATTTGAGGCGGTCTTTTTGCTTGAATTCAGGCGGTTTTTTTGTTTAAATATAGACGGCTTTTTTGCTCAGTTCTAGACGGCTTTTTTGCTTTTTTATACAGAAGACGGGGAGATTTTCATGGCACTCACTCCATCAGGCTATCGCCATCGCATCATAGAAGACAATTTAAAATTACACCTCAGCGCATTTGGAGCCGTAGAAGTACGTGGACCTAAATGGTGCGGAAAAACATGGCTTTCACTCTCTCAAGCTAACAGTGTTACTAAGCTTGACGAGCCGGCTGTTCGCGAAGCGGTTGAACTTGATGCGAAGCTCGCCCTTCACGGAGACGAGCCACACCTTATAGACGAGTGGCAGGAAGTACCGGCAGTATGGGATGCTACACGTCGAGCTGTAGACGAAAAAGCAGGTGCCTGCGGAAGATTTCTTCTTACCGGTTCATCAAGTCCAAGCATGGACAAAGTTACACACTCAGGAGCTGGGCGTATTGCACGACTTCGGATGGAGCCTATGACACTTGTAGAACAAGGGCTCTCATCTGGCGAAGCTTCACTTGAAAAGCTGTTTTCCGGAAACGCCATTTCCACTGCACAGTCCAACCTAGATCTAGTTGACCTGACCGATTCTCTTTGTCGAGGTGGCTGGCCCGCGACACTCGATAAACCTCAGGAACTTCAAGGTATTGTTGTTGAACAATATATCCAGGCTCTTTGCGACAGTGTTGCCAAACAAAGCAATCTTGATCCTACCTACCTGCGTCGTGTCCTCTATGCACTCGCACGAAATGATGGCAGTTCAGCTTCCATTAAAACAATCACCTCTGATGCAATGCATAGCGAAGAACCGACAAGTGCTGACCGAACCAATACTACGCAGTATCTCTCTTATCTGGAAGAGAATTATCTTTTGCGTAATCTTGGAGGTTGGGATGCCCCAGTCAAATCACGAGCTCGTACGCGCATGCGTCCAAAGCGCTACCTAGTTGATCCTTCGCTAACAGCGTCACTTCTAGGCTATGATGCAGAACGACTCCTATGGGACCGACAGCTTCTCGGCATCTTATTCGAAAGCCTATGTATACGTGACCTTTCTGCTTACCTTAATGCTTCTACCTCATTAAGACAGCCAAATCTGTTCTATTATCGCGATGCATATGGTCTTGAGGTAGATGCAATCATTGAACTGGCGCAAGGACAATGGGCCGCGCTTGAAATAAAGCTAGACGTTGCCAAAGCTGACGATGCGGCAAAAAATCTTCTCCGTCTCCGAGACAAAGTAACGTCTAATCCTCTAGCCCAAAATCCTGAGCCAGCTTTTCTAGGTGTACTGATTGCTAATGCCCCCTACTTTTTCCGTAGGCCTGATGGTGTTTACGTTATTCCAGCAGGATGTTTGGGGCGCTAGCGACGTTCGGCACGACGGCGATAGGCAGCAGAAGCAACGCCACCAGCGCTAGAGAGTGCAATCAAAAGAACGAGCAGCTGAACCGCGACGAACGTATTGTCGCCGGTCTTAGCTGAATGACTCTTGGCGTTATCGGCGTTATCAGCACCATCAACAGAACCTTTGGTTCCATACTGCGCCTCAAATGCTAACGATGAAATTGCATTTCCCACCACCTCAGAAGAAGGCGTAGTATTAAGAAGCTCGGAGCGATAGTTAGTACCCGCAAGCGCAAGTTGCGCCTCTGCATCAGCAATTGCAGCCTTGAGCGCATCATATTGCTCCTGTGTCATCCAGGTATCAGCCCCATCAATATCAGAACCATCAACACTGATCTTAGTTGATTCAAGCGCTGCCTTAGCATCTTTGATAGCCTGCTCAAGCGCACTCAATTCAGCAACGGAAGCCCAGCTGCGAATCTCAGAAAATGCCTTGATTGGAGCGTTGTCCGCTACAATCTCTTGACGGTAGAGAGAAGACAATTTTTCTTCCGTAAGCTCTTTAACTACCGTCCAGTCAGTCCATTCTGCATTTTTTAACTCAGAAGCAGTATCTTCGTTAGCAATGTTTGCTTCAGAAGATTCCTTTGACCAGTTTGCATCCGTTGTCCAGCTTTCGCCTTCGTTTACCTTAGAAACAAAGTATGAGTTTTCGTAACTGTCTACCTGGCTATCAACCCTGTTCTCAATATAGGTTTGAACGGACTCACTTTTTATTTGTTCATCAGTAGCAGCGCTGACTTCCTCCTCAAGCTGTTCGTCTGGCCAATCTGGATGAAGACCCTTATAGAAAGAATACAAAACGTTATATATTTCGGCATACTTATTAGTTGTTTCCGTCTTTTCTACCGCTGCTCTTTTTTTCTCAACTTGCTCTGGCGATGGCTTGCCAACGTTGTACGCTATACCCTGATAATAAAGCTTGTCATCTTGACATTGCTGGGTAGTAACTACCGCATAGCGCTGACCTTTGCGCATGGCAATCCAGTTCGATTCATCAAGCGTTGTACGATGGAATCCGCCGTAGTCATACGTATCAGACATTTCATACGCCAACTTGCTGTGGTTAGGATCCGTTGGGCTTGTTGCTTCATCATCAAGCAAATAAACCTGGTATTTCACTGTGGTATTAGGCTTATAGGTAGAAACAGAAAGGGTGCGAACCGCCATATCACCCTCTGCAGTAAAGATATTCGCAGAACTTATGGGGGTTTCGCTACTGTTGGTAACCGAAGAATACTCGGGCAAATAGTCATACTGTTCTACATAGCATTGATTGGTGTCGCTGTATGAGGTTGTGTCGAAGTCAAAACTCTCAAGCTTGGTAATTGTTTTGTCATAGTAAGACAGCCAGAAGTAACCACCATCACCCCAGCTCTCTCCCCAGCTGTTCTTTGCTAACCAAGCGCCATTTTTTTCAGGAGTTTTAGTTGGATCAGCATTGAAATTGTTTTTATCGAAGTTATCATCCCAGCCAACAATGGTGACTACATGGTTAAAAGGAAGCGTATCGTAGGTGTACTGAGCCCAATGCTCTGAATTGAGGTAAGGGCTACCCTGCTGTGCAGCGGTATAACAAACTGACACGCCACGACCATATTGTTCAATTTCGCTTTTAATGGCCGTGATAGCATCTTCATCATAATCAGTGCATTGACCCTCTTCATTAAGGACTCTTGTTTCAGGCAAAATGTTGCCGTCTTCAATGTTGTATATCGACTTATTCCATAAGTCTTCGCTTATCTCCCAGGTGGTGTAGTTGGTAGTACCATCGTCATTGAGATAGTTTCCAGCTGGGCAATATTTAATAACCTTAGCAATGGTTGGATCTTTTTCATATTCCTGAATTTTCTCTTCATTGATATACTCATGCCTCATGTCAGCCTGTGACTGTGCGTCTTTTGGAATTATGTAGCATTCATAAATGCCTTCGGCATTTTGATACGGTGCCTCAGATTCTGGCACCGGTCCAGTACCGGAAGAGAAAACGGTTGAGCCGAAAGAAAAGAGCCCGCCTGCATCAAGACCAACGTTAGGATTTTCAGAATCGTTATGGTAGCCCTCGCCCGCCTGATCTTTGCCAACAAACTTTTCTGGAGCACCACTATTGTTGTAGACCGACTTAGCAAGCTGAAGTTCTGACAGGTCAAGTTGCGTGCTTGCGTAGGTTTCTCCAACGTCTGACAAGATGCTCGTTTCAGCTGCGGCTATGGTTGAAAAGCCCCAGCAAACGCCCCAAGGATTTTGGAACTTAACAGGAGTTACTACGCCTTTGTCGCGCAAATCATATTTTTCGGACGGAGAGTAAGTCGAATTTTCACTAGCAGTATTAACGCCCTCTTTAGCATACGAATAGGTTTGAACGCTCTGGTCATTTTGAGCCTGTTCAAGAGAGCTGTTCCAGCTATCTACTACATCACTATCTGCAGCATAGGCAACCGTAGAAAAAAGGCCAGAAAAAGATAGTGCAACTATGACAGAAATCGCCACGTTTAAGCCACGCTTTGCCCCGGATCGAAGAGAAGAGAGCACGTTGTGTCCCCTCTTAGACTGAGTAAGATTCATTAAGATTTCCTTTCCTGCCCTTTTATGGCTAGCTTTTATAGTCAGCATTTCTGCCGAGCGTTTGCGCTCGTCATCTAATACTTACGCCTACCATCTAACGTTTGTGCCCACCATCTAATACAAGGTTTATAACCGTACATATTTTACGCGAGGAATATTACTTTTTGCTTCGTATTGATAAATTTAATGATTCACTTAAAACGCTTTCGGCAAAATGTCTGAGAAAAAACATTTACCAAGGCATGAACTCTGACCGCGTCTCAGACACTCCCCGACTGTACAGTAGAAAAGCCTAACGAGAGATTATCTTTTATACCAACTGACGTCGATGAAGTAGAAAATCAGTAGCCCCCAGAATACGAATCCCCTCTATCTCGCGCGGATAATTACCCCTCATAACTACAACAACTTTAGGATACGCATCACGGATGGCACGCAAAGGCTTTAGTTCACGCTCCATTGTTGATGAGTCACTCATATCCTCAGTCACCTGCACGTATATCTTCTTGTCGGCTCTTGAGGCAACAAAATCAACTTCGCCATTACGAAGCTTGCCAATAGACACACTGAAACCATCGTAAACAAGTTGCTGAAAAACCATATTCTCAAATACGCGCCCTTGATCTAGGTCACGATATCCCATTAGATAATTACGAAGCCCACTATCAACAATATAGTGTTTACCGCCCGTCTTGAGGATTTCTTTGCCTTTTATATCGAAGCGCTTCACCGGATAAAAAAGATACCCTTCGCATAATGCTCCAATATAAGCATCTACTGTATCGTTTGATACCTTCAGTTTTTGCGATTTAAGAACGCCCGTAATGCTATTTATAGAATTTTCATTACCAATATTATCAGCAAGGAAATTGCATATTCGCTCAAGTAGATCAGGGTTGGTAAGGCTTCTGCGATCACGCCTTTTATCACGTTCCAGAATGTCACGCACTACAACCGTATCGTAGAGGGATTTGCAGTAGGCCATATGTTCATCGATGTTAGGTGCGCCCAGTGCCAAATAAGGCAATCCACCAAATCTGCGATACTGCTCAAGCATGCCATCCATTGTTGCCAGAGAACCATCGGCAAGCTCCAACAAGTCCACGCCTGCAACTGCATGAGAAGCGGGTTTGGCGCCTTGAAAATCAAGATATTCAGAAAAAACGAGCGGAAGCATTTCCACCTCCACGTAACGCCCCGAAAGCAACGTAGAAAGCTCACTGGAAAGTAGATATGCATTAGAGCCGGTTAAATAAATATCGCAATCGATATCAACACGAAGCGAATTTATTGCCCGTTCCCAACCTTCAATCTCTTGCAATTCGTCAAAGAAAAGATAAGGATGATCCACGCCTTTTGTTTTTTGGCGTACAAGATTATAAAGACCGCGATAGTCAAGCCCATCGTATTCCATGGACTCCATTTTGAATGCCAAAAGTCGCTCACGAGAAACGCCTGATTGCGCTAAATGCTCTCTCGTCATGTCAAGCAAGGTTGACTTTCCGCACCTTCGAACTCCCGTTATCACCTTGATAAGATCCTTGTCTTTGAAGGTCATAAGCTGATTAAGATATTTGTTTCGCGTTATCATTTTGCTCCCATGTGAAAAATTTGCACAAATTGAAAGTTTTTCACATTATAACGCAGAGTTGGTTTGTTTGTTCGGTTTTCTGTACCGTGCTTGCGATGGTAGCTTGTTGCTCTGTTGAGTAGTTGAGCAATTGATCTATTAGATCGCTGAGCTGAGCTTAGTGCTAGGAGCTCTAAGCGAAAGAATAGACTTTCTGCTAGGTGCTCTAGGCGATGGTGCTAGGGGATCTAAGCAAAAGGATAGACTTTTTACTAGGCGCACCCGTTGTATAGCTAGACTTTTCACTAGGTATTCCCAGTGGATTACATGTTAGACTTTGCGCTTGACACTAGGTTCCCGTCGAAGGACATATTGGGTTTTGTGTTTGAGATTATGCTTGATGCCAAGCTCACACCGCGCCAGAACTCTCAGGTTTGTATTCAGGCAGACTTCGCCAATACAGAAAGTACGCTATAGCTATCCCGGTAGCAGCAACGCCAGCAAAGTATACATAGAAGTTGCTCATGACAGGGTCAAAGCTTGGCATGATAAGGAAGTAGCCCACGGCCTGTGCAACAATGAGAGCCACCGCAACGCTACCGTGCACCCCACGACGACTACCACGCTTGGCGCTCATTTGGAAATTCCAAATCACGCAACCAGTGAAAGTGGTAAGGAACATAATGTGACACAGTGGATCTTCCAATACACTCCACAAGAACCAGTAGCATGCAATGAAGCAAATTTGCACACCTATGTACATAAGCAACGCACTCCGGAAGCTCTTCGCATGTGGAAATATTTCAGTACGCAGGTCATATTTAATGCACTGATAGTGCGCAATAAGTTCCATACCAAACCAAATAACCAGGCCAACCCACAGAAACATAGTGAACCAATGATGCGTAGGTGAAGCCGTGTTAAACCAGCGGTCGAAACCCACCACATAAACGAAGTCATTAGCGAAGTTCCACATATTACACTGCCACGACATACCTGAACATTTATGTTTAAATCCCATGCGAATGCTCTTGTAATAAAACCAATAGAAGCAAATCATGGCGATTCCCCAGCCTATATAAACCGGCAAATACCAATTGTTCAAGTTAGCCAAATAAACATCGAGCGAGTAATGAAACCCCATGCGAATCTCCTCTGTTATCCCTAATGAAAGGCCATACCAACATAATCATTTGTATGGCTCAACCACAAAAGCCTAACGCACGAAAGCTATATGGGTCAAGGAAATACGACCGGGGCTTATTGAAGCTTGAACACAACCAGAACCGATTAATGCTAGGTACGACCGGAAACGACTGGTACCAAAAAACAACCGGAGCTAATTGATGCCCGCGCACGGCTAGTGCGATTGAGGGCTGAAGGCAACTGAAGTCTGTTGAAGCTTGGACACAACAAACTTGGGATTATAGGACTCTGATCCAATTTGGCCTGAATGATATTCATGAAGATTCTCTCCCACCGTTTGCTTCAAGTCATATTGAAGTCATGTCTAGCTATCAGCAATATGAACAGCTGATTGCATGATTTCCACATAAGGCGCATCTGTTCGACGTACCTTTTATCATCTAACACGAAGTAGACAGCTAGTCATATTTTACGTGAGTGAGGTAGCTTTTTTGTAAATTCGTTGATTCGAGTAAGCCATTTTTCGGCAAACATATAGTGATAAATATTATTTACATAGATCCACGCTCAATTAATCCCAAATCAGCTAACACCGGAACAAAAAACTTATAACTTGGTAAAATAACCTAAAAAATAAAATGAAACAGATACTCATACTAAAACAAACGTTCACCAAGTTTCAAAACCATACCGTGGGAGGGTTTATCAATGGAAAACGAAATCAAGCAAAGCAACAATGACCGCAAAGATCTTATTCGCAAAGAGCTTTGCAATATGAACATTCAGCTTGCACCAGCAGAACAAAATATTGATCTTTCACAGGCAAAGAAAATCCCTCTTGGACAGATTGCCGCTATCGGTGCAGCGTTTGTGCCTATTTCTGAGGCCTTTCGTACCGTCACACAAACATTCAATCTTCCAAATGACGGTTTCCTTATGAAAGCCTTTGATGCAGCTGGCAATCAGCTCAATATTTCACAACTATACGCTTTCAAAGACCCAGGAAAAGCATTCGAGAATGGAGCTCAGCTAGGCTCTATACGTACAACAAACGGATTAGAGCAAGCACGTTTAGTAGAGGCTGGCCCGTTAGAACTAACCTCTACTACGACTCTACCTATTGATCCAGCAACGATTGCTATTGCTATTGCTTTACAACAAGTCAATCAGAAACTGGACAGCATCCAAAAAACAGCTGACGAGATACTTAACTTCATGCAACAAGAAAAGAAATCTGAAATGCATGGCAACTTAAAAACCCTTACCGATATCATTAATAACTATTCGTTGAACTGGGATAATCAACTCTACATAAACAATGCCCACATGAAAGTATTAGATATCAAACAAGACGCTACACAAGGCATGGATTTTTATAAAAATAGGGTTGAACAAAAGCTCAACGATAAAACACCCATTGAAATTCGCGGAATGCTAGAAACCCGTCTTAACAATATTATTGACGCTCTCAAAGATTATCAGCTTGCTACGTATATTTACGCTTTTGCTTCATTTCTTGAACCTATGCTTTCTGAAAACTTCAAACAGGATAAGCTTGATAGTGTTGCTTGCAATATTAAAGAAGCTTCCAACTCCTACCAGGAAATGTATTCACGTTGCCACGATGCCATTGAAAGTAGAACGCAAGGTTCTATAGACTCAACTATTTTGAATGGGATTTCCTCTGCAGGAAAGTTCCTTGGAAAAGCAATTGCCTCCACGCCGATTGGTGACCACACACCTATTGACGAAGCACTTAACGGTGGTGGTGACATGGTTGGAAAATTTAACAAAGATGAAAATGTACGTTTGACCGAAAGACTACGTGAAGCAGAGTCACCCGATGTTTTCCCTTTTCTTGAAAACGTTGAAAGTATCAATGCGCTTTACAATAAGCCAAGTCAGCTTTTATCTGATGACGAAAATCTTTATTTGTTACCGTGTGATAGCAAATAAGAATATCAGCAAGCACATAATAAAGTCGCCAGTCAATTCATAAATTGGCTGGCGACCATTCGTCACAACAAGGCAAGCTCTAAGCTTTATTTGTTGTCTATTCCCATCATGCGCAACGGCAGGTAACAAAGAAATGCACTCCACTATTCGCGACCTGCACGACAAAACGAAATAAACGAATGTCCGCTCCTCTATTCGCGACCTGCGCGACGGCGGTAGGCAGCTGAAGCAACACCGCCAGCGCTAGATAGCGCAATCAAAAGAACGAGCAACTGAATAGCACCAAACATGTTGTCACCGGTCTTAGCTGAATGGCTCTTGGCGTTATCGGCGTTGTCAGCGCCATCGCTAGTACCTTTGGTTCCATACTGCGCCTCAAATACTAACGATGAAGTTGCATTTCCAACTACCTCAGAGGAAGGTGTGGTATTAAGAAGCTCGGTGCGATAGTTAGTACCAGCAAGCGCAAGTTGTGCTT
>CAVABR010000003.1:0-16555 GCA_963586955.1 bacterium | reverse complement strand
CTCAGTTATGCAAGTTCTTTTATGTGAAACCTCTTGCATAAGGTCTCACACAGGACTTCAATCAGTCCGAACAAACGCTCATGCATTATGCCTTATATATCGTCTGTCCTCCACGAATGGTCTCAAGAACCTCAACTGTATGAATGTCAGATACTGGAATTTCAAAGAGATTCTTATCTACGATGATCAAGTCACCAAGTTTGCCTACTTCGAT
Source organism: bacterium (assembly GCA_963586955.1). Classification (GTDB taxonomy): domain Bacteria; phylum Actinomycetota; class Coriobacteriia; order Coriobacteriales; family Eggerthellaceae; genus Anaerotardibacter. Next base: position 16,341 of record CAVABR010000003.1, on the reverse strand, counting down.
AGATCCCAACTTGTCTTCCATGCGTACCTGCCAAGCATTGTTGATAGTATAGGATTCAATACTTTCTTCAAGGGTTGGTGCTTCACAAATATCCGATGGATCAGGACCGGTGTAGCCAATCATTCTTCTGCGAATTCCGATGTCAATTGACTCAAATGGAGAAGGCTTACCATCAGAAACTGGGTAGTCAGAACCCTGTCCGTAGCGACAACCTGCATTAATAAGAGACTTAACTGGATAAGGATTACCGGTCATATTAATGCCAAGATATTTTTTATACTCTTCGCCAGATACAAAATGCCAAGCACCCGTAGAGTTAATCATTACGCCCAATTTTCCGGCACGCTCAATATCTCCTGGCTGGAAGAACTCACTGTGAGAAAGGGTAACGCGCGTGTCGGTAAAGCCTGCATCACGCAGAGCCTCAGCCATATCAAGAGCCATCTTAGTGGTACGGTCACCAATAGCATGAATGTTAATATCGAATCCATTCGCAGCCATCATGAGCGCCATACGATTTGTCTCATCAGATGTGAAGTTTGGCTGAATATCAGCGCCATTGTCATAAGGCTGAGCCATGGCTGCGGTTGAAGACTCTGCAACGCCGTCACCCAAAATCTTGAAAACAGGGAAGCCGACCTTGTCAGTTGGATTAAATCTGCTTTTCAGGATGCATGTATCGCTCAACGCCTGCAGCATATCATGTCTGCTTGTGCAGAAATAGAAGCCACCAAAGAAGCGCTGTGGGAATTCGTCACTATTCATGAAGTCTTCGAATTCCTCAGAAAGAGAATTAGTAATGAATTCGTTGTCTCCCAAGTCAGCAAAGGAAGTGTAGCCTAGGCTTGCAAACATGTTTGCTAGGTTAAGCACACACTGCTGAAAATTCTCTTTTGGGAAATAATTAGCATGCTTAGCTAGGTCAAAATAGCACGTTTCAATGCATCTTCCGGTTGGATTACCCTCTTCATCGCGTACAAAATAGTTTGATCCTGGAGCGATGTCAGGCGTATTCTTGTCAACGCCTGCAACTTCAAAAGCTTTGTGGTTACACCATGCGCCATGGCAAGATGATGAAGCAAGCAAAATAGGCTTATCAGCACAGATAGCATCCAAAGCATCTGCATGTGGATGATAATCAGCAAAAATTGCATCGGTAAAGCCCTGACCAAAATATGCCTCTCGATCTGGGTTAGCCTCTACAAATTCTTTTACCGTAGCAAGAATGTCTTCTTCTGTTTTGCATCCGCCAAGCATAACGCCAGACGTCCATGCAGCTGCCATAAGTGGATGAACATGCCCATCAATAAAGCCAGGCATCATCATTTTGCCTTCCAGGTCTTGCACCTGGGTATCAGCACCTTTCATAGCAAGAGCTTCTTCGTTGCTACCAACGAAAACAATTTTGTCGCCGTCTAAAACAACAGCTTCTGCCCAAGGTTGGCTTTTGTTCACAGTATAAATTTTTCCGTTGTGGAAAATTCTTGTTGCGCTCATAAACCTCTCCCCCTTCTTTTTTGATATCTATCAAAATTATCGATTTGGCTCATTCGGAACGAATAATGTGTTGTCCGAAAAAAACCGCCATTGACTATTTTATCGGGATGGGGGGGGCAAAAAAACCCTAGTTAATCCGCACAAAATGTTTTATCATTATTAAGTTGCTCTTTTGCCAATTCCATCTGCTCTTTCACTGCTTCATGTCCCGTTCCACCAAAGGTAGTACGCGCTGCAACAATGCTTTCTAGATCAAGAGCTGAAGTGATATCTTCTTCAAAAAGTTCACTCTCTTTTTTGAAATCTTCCAAAGACAGGTCATCCAAATTGCATCCACGCTTGTCACAAAGCAAAACCAAATGACCCACAACTTCATGTGCCTTACGAAATGGCATGCCCTTTTTAGCAAGATAATCAGCCACATCAGTTGCTGCTAAGTAACCCTTTTGAGCTTGAGTATCCATGGCTTCTTTATTGACAGCCATGGTGGCAATCATGCCCTTCATGCACGTCATGCAATCATAGAGCGTCTTAGCCGCATCCATGCAACCTTCTTTGTCTTCTTGCAAATCCTTGTTATAAGCCAACGGAAGAGACTTCATGGTTACCAAAAGCGCTACTAAATCTCCCACCACACGGCCAGATTTTCCGCGAATGAGTTCCGCAAAGTCAGGGTTTTTCTTCTGAGGCATGATAGAGGAACCTGTTGAATAGGCATCAGAGAGCGTAATAAAGCCAAATTCTGATGTTGACCATAAAATGATTTCTTCGCAAAGACGAGAAAGGTGAATCATAGAAACACTGCAGGCATAATTAAGGTCAAGCAAGAAGTCTCTGTCAGAAACAGCATCCAAAGAGTTAGGAATTGTGCCGGCAAAACCTAACTCTTTAGTAGTTTGAGCGCGATCAAGCGGATAGGTGGTTCCCGCAAGCGCAGCCGAACCAAGGGGGTTCATGTCGCTTGCCTCAAGCGCTGCACTTAAGCGCTTGAAGTCACGAGAGAACATCCAGAAATATGCCATAAAGTGATGCGAGAGCAACACAGGCTGAGCGTGCTGCATATGTGTATACCCCGGCAAGATAATACCGAAGAAACGCTGAGCTGCATCAAAGAGCACTTCGCGCAAGGAAATATTTACTTCCATGAGTTCGCGCGCAAGCTCTTTGGCATACAGACGCGTATCGGTAACAACCTGGTCATTGCGTGATCTACCGGTATGAAGACGCGCACCCGCATCCCCTATGGCTTCAGTAAGGACCTTCTCAATTGACATATGAATGTCTTCATCGTTGATATCGAAGGCAAAATCTCCCGCTTCAATGCGAGCCTCAATAGCATCAAGGCCTTCGCGAATTTTTTGCGCATCTTCTTCAGAAATTACTCCCTGGTTGGCCAGCATGCGGGCATGAGCTTTCGAGCCAGCAATATCTTGATGATACATTGCCTTGTCAACAGGAAGTGAAGCTCCAAATTCTTGAGTAAATTCACTTACACCCTGTTCAAATCTTCCTGACCACAATGCCATAGAGCATTTCTCCTTATCGTAAATTCTGACACATGCAAAGCTTTGAGTGCTTTTGCGCGACCGACTTAGTCAACAACTTCGCCGTCAGTTACGCCCTGAGCACGACGATTGGTTGCCCAAACCTTAGTTGAAAGGCCGTAGAGATCAATGAAGCCCTTTGCAGCTGCATGGTTAAACGTATCAGCGGCATCATAGGTTGCCAGACCGTAATCATACAAAGAGAAATCACTCTTGCGTCCCGTTACGGTGCAGCTACCCTTGTAGAACTTCAAACGAACAAGACCGGTTACGCACTGCTGGGTAGTTCCCAAAAATGCGTCATATGCATGCTTGAGTGGAGAGAACCACTGGCCGTTATAAACCAAGGTTGCCCAGTCATGCTCAATGTGAAGCTTGGTGCGCAGAACCTCACGCTCAAGACACATATCTTCAAGCGCACGATGAGCCACAATCAAAGCAAGAGCACCAGGAGCTTCGTAGCATTCACGGCTCTTAACGCCAATCATGCGGTTTTCAATCATATCGATACGGCCATAGCCATTTGAACCAGCAATTTCATTCATTTTCTCGATGATCTCAAGATAAGAAAGAGCCTTGCCATCAATTGCACAAGGAACGCCAGCCTTAAACTCAATCTCTACCTCAGTAGCACTATCAGGTGCTTTCTCTGGGTCAGTAGTCATGGTGTAAATGTCTAGTGGAGGACGATTCATTGGATCTTCCAAAACGCCACATTCAATAGCGCGACCCCAAAGATTGTCATCAATAGAGTAAGGCTTTGACTTGGTAGTAGGAACTTCTACCCCATGAGCAACAGCCCAGTCCATTTCTTCTTCGCGGGTATGCAAATCCCATTCACGAACAGGAGCAATGATCTCAATAGAAGGATCAAGTGCCTGAATTGAAGTTTCAAAACGAACCTGGTCATTGCCTTTGCCCGTGCATCCATGAGCAATATACTTTGCGCCATATTTATGAGCTGCATCAACAAGATATTTAGAAATCAAAGGGCGGGAAAGAGCTGAAACCAAAGGATATTTATTTTCAAACTGCGCATTAGCGGCAAGTGCTTTGGTGAGATAGTCATTTACAAAAACCTCGCGCATGTCAGCAACGATACAATCAAGAGCTCCGGTTGCAAGAGCGCGCTCGCGAACCGCTTCGAGTCCTTCATGTTCCTGACCAACTTCACCAACAACGGCAATTACGTCAAGGCCTTTTTCATCCTGAAGCCACTTGAGACATACTGAGGTATCAAGACCGCCAGAATATGCCAAAATACATTTGTCCTTTGCCATTTCTCTAACCTTTCCTAAATTCTTCTTGTATAACCCTTTGTTTTACACTCTTATATCGTATCCCTAGCTTTGAGCTGCTTCAAGTAGGCCAGGCAATGCTTCAATAAGAGCATCAATTTCTTTTTCTGTACAAATCAATGGTGGAAGGAAGCGCAAGGTATTCCCGCCAGTAGCATTGAGCAAAAAGCCTGCCTCAAGGCCTGCCTCTACCACTTTGTGAGCGTCAATGCCTTCTGCCAAGTCAGCACCAACCATAAGGCCACTACCACGGACCTCAGTAATACCTTCAACCTTCATGAGCGCGTCACCAAAGTAAAAGCCCAGTTCCTGAACATCTTGTGCGAATGAGCCCTTCTTGAGCGTGGTAAGCGTTGCATAAGCTGCTGCCATAGCAAGATTGCTTCCACCAAAGGTGCTTCCGTGATCTCCCGGCTCAAACGCATCAGCAACTTCCAAACGAGCAGCACAAGCGCCCATTGGGAAACCTGAAGCAATGCCTTTTGCGCAGGTAACAATATCAGGCGAGATGCCCGCCGTTTGATGCGCGAAGGGGAATTCGCCACAGCGATAAATACCTGATTGAACTTCGTCACAGATAAGCACAGCACCATTGCGACGAGCAATCTTGAGTACGTCAAAGAGATAGTCACCATCACAAGGATGTACGCCTGATTCGCCTTGGATAGGCTCAACAATAACGCCGGCAATCTCACCAGGATGAGCAAGGAATGCCTTGCGCATTGCCTCAAGATCATTGATAGGTACATGGATGAACCCGTCAGGCAAAGGCTGGAATGCCTCCTGCTTTGCCGGCTGTGCAGTTGCTGCAAGCGTTGCAAGTGTTCTGCCGTGGAAGCTGTTGTCGAGCGAAATGATCAAATTACCGCCACTGCCCTCTTTCTTTGCCCACAAACGAGCAAGCTTGATAGCGCATTCGTTTGCTTCTGCACCCGAATTACAGAAGAAGGTTTTCCATGGTGCACGGAAAAACGTAGGGATGGTTTCATTGAGCATGTCAGAGAGGAGCTGAGCAACTTCGCCACGCTTTTCAATGTAGTAGTAATTGCTTACATGAATAAGCTTTTTTGCCTGTTCAGCAATAGCCTCTGAAACAGCAGGGTGACAATGCCCCAAGCTGTCAACACCAATGCCCGCAATGAAGTCAAGGTAGGTTTTTCCGGTGTCGTCTTTTACCTCCATGCCAGAGCCTTCTACCAAAAGTACTGGCTTGCGAGAAAAAGTAGACATAATGAAGCGTTCATCTAATTTTTTTTCTTCTTCAAATCCCATAGAGAGTCCTTTCGTAAGGTATAAGAAATTCTAAAGATTTTCACTTAAACGAGAAGCCAAATGACCCAAAGGACGCATTTCATCCTTGGCAAGATCTCCCGTATGATAGATCAAAGTACCTGCACCGACCGAAGTCAAAAGCTCAATCAGGATAGAATGTGGCTTGGTGCCGTTGACAATGTGAGCACGCGGAACACCCGCTTCAAGCGCCTCCACGCAAGACTGAAGCTTAGGAATCATTCCCTTGCTTACGGTGCCTGCCTTAAGCATGGCCTTGGTTTCATCGAGCGTCATCTTAGAAACAAGCGAATCTTTGTCATCGAAGTCTTCGTAGAAACCGTCAACGTCGGTGAGGAAGATTATCTTGTGTGCACCAATGGCTGAAGCAATTGCCGAAGCTGCCACGTCAGCGTTGATATTGAACGAACCGTTATCGGCGCCCTTTCCTACCGAAGCAATGATAGGGACATAATCAGCAGCAATAAGTGCATTGATGTAATTCGGGTCAACTTCAACAACCTTACCAACGCGACCAAGCTCTTCAGATTTTTGTTCCGCCACAATAGTTCCTGCATCAGCACCATTGACGCCAACCGCAAGATTGCCATGAGCATTCATGGCCAAAACAAGCTCTTCGTTAACTTTGCCGATAAGCGTCATCTTAACAACGTCCATAGCTTCATCAGTAGTGACACGCTGGCCGTTTTTGAATTCAACTTCTAAGCCCCATCTGTTCATGTTTTCTGTGATGGCGGCACCACCACCATGAACAATAACTGGGTTCACGCCCATGATTTTGAGCATAACAATGTCAGCCATAACAGCACTGCGCAGTTTTTCGTCAACCATGGCAGCGCCACCGTATTTAATGACAACCGTTTTGCCGGTAATATTTTTTATCCAAGGAAACGACTCAATTAAGACTTCAGCCGTATGAGAAGAGGTAAGTTTTCTATCTTTTGCGTACTTCATATTATGTCCTGTAATCTCCGTTAATCTTGACGTAATCGTATGAAAAATCGCACGTCCAAACTGTGGTTTCAGCTGAACCTGCACCTAAATCCGCTTCCAGAATAATTTCCGGAAGCTCGAATCGTCGAAGAGCCTCTTCCTCGTCGAAGGGAACCGTTAGGCCGTCTTTGCAAACGGGAATTCCCATGATATCAATGGATACGTTTTCTTGTTTGAAATGAGCACCTGATCTGCCCAAAGCGCCCGCAATGCGGCCCCAATTGGCATCGTGGCCAAAAATGGCCGTTTTAACCAAGGGTGAATTTGCCACCGTGCGTGCTGCCAAATCTGCTTCTACATCATCAAGTGCACCACGAACGGTCACCGTTACTAGCCTAGTAGCACCTTCGCCATCGCGCGCCATAGCACGAGCCAGCTCTTGAGTAACTCTGTTGAGCACCACGCAGAATTCTGCATAGGCAATGGAGTCTTCCGTAAATGAAGGAGTGCCTGCTTCGCATGCTTTTCCTGAAGCCATCAAGTAACAGGTATCATTAGTAGACGTGTCAGAATCAACCGTCACTTTGTTGAAGCTTTGTTTGACCGCTCCCACCAACGCCTTGTGAAGCAATTCGGGCTTGAAGGGCGCATCGGTAGTAATAACCGAAATCATGGTGGCCATATTAGGCATAATCATGCCTGAACCCTTAGCCATTCCGCCTACGGTAAATTCAACGCCCGCATAGTCTGGGTCCTGCGAAGTGTAGCGAATTGCACATTCTTTAGGAACGGTGTCAGTGGTCATAATGGCGCGCGCTGCATCATGAGCGCTCTCAACACTCAGCATTTCGTGAAGCGCTGGCGTGGCGCTTTTGAAAGGTTCAACGTCTAAGATTTGTCCGATAACTCCCGTAGAGGCAAGCAGAACATCTTCAGCGGTGCAACCAACAACATCAGCCACAATTTCGCTTGATTGACGCGCCGTATCAAGACCAATAGAACCTGTTGCCGCGTTAGCATTGCCGGAATTGATTACCACCGCACGCGCAAGGCCATATCCTACGCCATCAAGATGTTCGCGCGAAACAATAACGGGTGCTGCGCAGAAAACATTTTGCGTAAACGTTGCAGCGGCTGGACATAATTCGTCCGCCTCAACCAGCGCCATATCAAGCCGACCAGGATCTTTGCGAAAACCCGCATGAATTCCACCAGCACGAAAACCTTTTGCGCTGGTAACGCTACCATTTTCAAGAGGTTGTATATCTTTTAAGTAATCCATGATTTCCTTAAGTTCTCTCTTATAAGCTGGCTGTTTTTATGCCGGCATCCCCACCGTGTCAAGGCCGGTTGTCTGATCATAACCACATACTATATTGGCACACTGGACTGCCTGACCGGCAGCACCTTTAACTAAATTATCAATTGCGCCTGTAGCAATAAATGCCTTGGTAGATTTACTTTGCGCAATGCCAACGTGCGCCTTGTTGGTTCCCACTACCGAAGCGGTCTTGGGTTGGTTGCCCAAAGGAAGCACCTCAACAAAGGGGCAATCTTTATAAGCGTCAACGTAGCGCTGATGCAATTCTTCAAGCGAATATTCGCCTTTTAGCTGAAGCGTCACGGTAGAAAGAAGTCCACGCGAAGCAGGTGCCAAATGAGGCGTAAATACCAAACGGTTTTGGATACCCAAAATCTGCTCGATTTCAGGAGTATGACGATGACTCCCTACGCCATAGGCCTCAAAGTTGCCATTGGCAGAGCAAAAATGCGTACGCGCGGTTGCGCTCCGACCTGCGCCAGTAACGCCAGAGATAGCGTCTGCAATTACCAAGCCTTCGCTTAATTCAACAACAGGATACGTAGCCAAAGAGGTAGCCGTTGGATAGCATCCCGCACATGCTACGAGCGTTTTTTCATGATTGGAATAGCGCTCCTTAGCGCGCAAGATTTCTTCGCGCTTGATCTCAGGCAAGCCAAATGCTGCAATTTTAAAAAGATCAGCCGAAGTATGTTTAACGCCGTACCACTCTTCATATACGGCCTTGTCTTTCAAGCGATAATCAGCGGAAAGGTCAAAAACAGCAATGCCTTGATCTAACAGTTGTGGAACCATTTTCATAGCTACTGTATGAGGCGTTGCCATAAATACCACATCGCACGAAAGCAACGCAGGGTCATCATGCGATGAAAAAACCAAATCACTATAGCCAATAAGAGCAGGATAGAGATCACTGATGGCTTGACCTTTATCAGAATTTGACGTTATAACAGCTACCTCAAATTCTGGGTGACGGGAAAGAATTCGAACCAATTCTGCTCCAGCAAAACCTGCAGCACCTACGATTCCTGCTTTTAAGCCCATGCCAAACCTTTCTATCCTCTTTGTGATATAGCCTTCAAGATCATAACGCTTTTACCGCATGAATTTATCCTCAGCAAAGACAAACTTGATCACATTTCACACAGCTATCACACAAACCCATTAATTAGCTTTAATACGTATGAAAATATTGCTTTGTCTGTCTTATAATACGTTGGACATACGCTAATGCATATACACCTATCAGGCGAAAGGAATACCTTATGAGTAACGAAGGAAAGCGCGTTCGTACGCACTACACCGGAACCTTCGATGACGGAAGCGTGTTTGACTCTTCTGTAGAACGTGGCGAACCCTTGGAATTTATCTGCATGGCAGGTCAAATGATTCCTGGATTTGATGCTGCGGTTAACGAAATGGAAGTTGGGGAAACGAAAAAGGTTCATATCCCTGCAGCTGATGCTTATGGAGAGCGCGACGAATCTCTTGTTCAGCAAATTCCTACTAGCAGTATTCCTGACGCTGACAAGCTTCCTGTTGGTCAGACCGTTTATTTGCAAGGACCAGGAGGTCAGCCTCTTCCGGTTAAAGTTGAAGCAGTAACTGAAGAATTTGTTACCTTTGATATGAATCACGAAATGGCTGGTAAAGACCTCAATTTCGAAATCACTTTGGTCGAAATTGTAGAGGAATAATACCGGCGATGCCGGCGACGCTGGTAACACCGATACTACCGGCAACAGCAGTAACGCCGACGACAGCGGTGTTTTAGATGCTGGCGACGCCGGTGGCACCGACGCTTTAGATGCCGGTAACACCGGCGGTTTAAAAGCAGGGGGTTCCCCAACCCAAGGAGACCGAGTTGGGGAACTCGAGTTGAAATAAGCGAGCACCATTGAGCTTGAGTAGTTCTTAAGGAGGCCACCTTGGACGCTCAAGCTCAATTTTTAATCAAGTTTTACCGAGCTACCAAATCATCAAAACCTGACCATCTCTCACTTAATTGCAAAAGGTTACGATTCCCATGTTTCAGACTGATGAACGACTTGTTTAGGAATCGTTACAGAATTATTTACGTGATCCCAGCTTTGAGTATTTTGGCAGTTCATTAGCTAAAAAGCCGATTGGCGCAGGTTTGATCTGGGCAGGCTTAACAAACGCACCATCAATAGTACAAACGGACGCTTGCTTATGCTTTCGGGGTGCTTATTTGTACTCCCCTGAACAAAAGTTCTGCCAAATAACCTTAAACAATACGCTCATCATCTTGAAAGGATCACGTGAAAAAGCGAACGCAAACCATATTAGCTGCACTGATTTTTTTCGTGGCACTCAATTTGCGCCCTGCCATTATTTCTGTAGGGCCTCTGCTGACACAAATAGGCACCAGCTTTGGATGGGGCGAATCGCTTCTTGGTCTTTTGGGAGCACTGCCTCTTCTTGCTTTCGGTGCACTCAGTTTTTTCGTGCGCTACCTTACCGCACGTTTTAAAACTGACCACGTGCTTATTGCCGCGCTCATTGTTCTTGCCCTTGGATGCGTTATTCGATCTGCCTTTGGTGCAAGCGCAGTTTGGATTGGCACCGTACTTATTGGTGGCTCTATTGCCGTTGGTAATGTTCTTGCGCCTGTCATTGTAAAGCGTGACTATCTTCATCATCTCTCTATGGCTACGGGCGCCTACTCAGCTTTTGTTACCGCGGGATCCGCTCTTGCGGGTTTGAGCGCTTCAGTACTTGCTGAGGTATTGGGAGGATGGCAAGGCGCGTTGGCAATTTGGGCCTGTCCTGCCCTTCTTGCTGCTATCCTTTGGTTTATTCGTTTGCGCATTACGGATAAAGAGCAAGGTGAAGGTGGGCAAGGTGGCGAATCGAAGCTGCGCGCCGGCGCTGAGCAAAATGCCAACGCAAAACAAGAAGCTGAAACGAAACTATGTGCTGACGCCGAGCAACATGTCGAAGTGGGGCAAGCCAAAGCAAACCAATGCCTCAAAGCTGACCCAGGTACCAAAACAAGCCAAGCCACTCCGTCAACCAGCAATAAATTTCGCGCTCAAGATTCCGCTTCTCCCTCACCGCAACCAACGGTGCCTTTGAGAAAGAAACCAAGCACCTGGTTTGTAACGCTTTTTATGGGATTGCAGTCTGCTGCGTTCTATACCTTTTCGAATTGGCTTCCAAGCATTGCCACCTCAGCAGGTTTTTCGGCAACCGATGCCAGTGTTCAACTTTTTATATTCCAAGCGCTTGGAATTATTGCAGGACTCATAATTCCCTACTTCATGTATGTTAAGAACAACCAAATTACCGCAGGGCTTCTTGCCAGCGCGCCACTGCTTATCGCAAGCACCGGATGGCTTTTGGCTCCGCAGTTTTCTTTGCTTTGGAGCATTTTTGGCGGAATGGGACAAGGGGCTTCTTTGGTAGTAGCACTCACCCTTATCGCACTCAGAGGGACAACACCGGCTGAAACTATTGCACTCTCTGGTGTTGCTCAGTCGTTTGGCTACCTGTTGGCAGCAACAGGCCCTTTTGTTTTTGGTGCCTTGGTAGAAATAAGCGGAGGTTACGAAAGCGCCCTGCTCTTCATGATAGTAGTTGCTTGTATCCAATGTTGCATTGCTGTATGTGCCGGAAAGCCACGGGATCGCACTAAATAGGAACAGCAATACAGGCAAACCGCGCAATCGTACTAAATAGGAACAATAAAGATTGCCGTCCCTATAGAAAGCCCTGTCAGACTTATTCCTCTTCCTCAGGGTGTGATTGAGCCTGCGGATGCGGATGATGATCAAAATAGCCCGTTTGGCCTCTGACATTCCATGCACACAAAGCATAAACAAACGAAATCAAAAATGACGCAATGGTATATGGGTCAATAATACCGACCGACCAATTGCTTGCCACCTGCCAGGAAAGCATCACGGCACTTATAATTGCACCCCAGAAAAATACCGTGCAGTGCTTGGGATTGTGAGCGCCAACAACACCAAAAATAGCTACGATCAAGGTTGCCACGCCACTCAAAACAGTACCCGGCCCAAATACCAGATCAGAAACCAATAAGCCAGGATTTATAGCCTCAGTCTTAATAAAGGCTAAGATGCCTATACCTGTCCCTATTTCAACAAGAGACCAGACAATCAGAGCAAGGCATAAATAGTGCGTGCGCTTCTGCCAAGGGGTATAAGGAGTGCCATCGGCAGAAATAAGCTGTTTGTTTTTTGCCATATGGCCTCCTTTCCTTTAAACCCCTGATTAATATATCTATTGTTTGTTGGCTCACGCGGATACTATCCGCAAATAGCATCCGCAAACCTTTAAAGCCTTGATGGCTTCTAATCCGCGAACCTTTAAAGCCTTGATGCCCTGTTTATTATTCGCGAATTTCAATACCTTCTCCACCAAAAGCACTTTGAAATGCGATTAACAAGGCCTCTATTATCCGCGAATTTCGGCACCCGTTGCACCGCAGACCTTCTTAATAAGGCGTGCATGCTGCTTGTCAACCTCTTCGGTAGTAAGCGTACGATCGGCGGCACGATACTCAAGCGCATAAGCCATTGATTTCTTGCCCGCACCAAGGCGCTTTTCGTCTCTATATACATCGAAGAGAGCCACGCTATCAAGCAATTTACCACCAGCAGAATTCATGCACTGCATAAGCTTTTCGTTCGTTACCTCTTCATCAACCACAAAAGCAACGTCCATCGTTACCGCAGGGAAGAGAGGCACGTCAACATAATCACGCGCAGGACGAGCGCACTTCACCAAAGCTTGCAGGTCAAGCTCAAAGGCAACAATAGGAGCTTGCGCATCAAAGGCCTCAACAGCCAACGGATGAATTTCTCCGATCCAACCCAAAGAAGTACCGGCAGAGAAAACTTCCGCAGCGCGTCCTGGTTGCAAGTGACCTGCCTCAATTGCCTTAAAGCGAAGCTTAGGAAGCGCAAGTTCGCGCGCAAGATTTTCTACAACACCCTTACCATCAAAGAAATCAAACGGACAAGCAGGCTGATTCCAAGAAGTATCCTTCATAGATCCAGCCAAGACGCCTGCGAGGCGCTCCTTTTCCTTTGGCTTCTTTTTACCTTCAGCGCCAAAGAATACAATGCCCGTTTCATAGAGCTGAACATTATGGACGCCACGGCTTTGGTTATAAGCAACTGAGCGAAGCAAGCCCGGAATAATGGACTGACGCATAACAGACTGTTCAGCATTCAAAGGATTGAGCAATTCTACCGGAATGCCCATGCCCTCAGTGTTCATGCGAAGTTTGGTAAGTTCCTCAGGGTCTGCAAATGAATAGGTCATGGTTTCATTCATGCCACAAGCGCGCAAGGTGTCATTGATCTTTGAAACAATGCGAGCGCTTTCACTGCGAACACCCACACGCTCACGACCACCAGGAAGCGTAGCCGGAATGCGATCCATGCCGTACAAGCGCAAAACTTCTTCGTAAAGGTCAATTTCGCGCTCAAGGTCTGGTCTGAAAGTTGGTGCAACAACATCAAGCACCTCACCGTCACCTGAAACTTCGCAACCCAAGCGGGAAAGCGTATCAACAATAAAGTCACGCGGAATTTCGTAGCCCATCATAGCTTGGAACCGAGGAATACGGAATTCAAGATTGATTGGCTCGGTCTTTTCCTTCCAAACATCAATAATGCCCGGAACAACAACGCCCCCTGAAACTTCTGCCAAAAGCTGAGCTGCCGCTGCCGAGATATCCTCAATAGGGTTGTCATCAACGCCACGCTCATAGCGCATTGATGATTCAGAAATAAGGCCAAGGTTTCGGCTGGTGCGCGAAGTATGACCAGAATTAAAAGTAGCGGTTTCCAAAAGAACCGTGGTGGTGCCTTCGGTAACTTCAGTTTCAAGACCGCCCATAACGCCCGCTAGAGCAACGGCCTTTTCAGGGGTAGCAATAACGGTCATGTCAGAAGTCAAAACGCGCTCCGTGTTATCGAGGGTAGTAAATTCTTCGCCTTCTTTAGCAGCACGAACCACGATGTTTGCCTTGCCTGATTCATCAACCAACGCATCGTAGTCAAAGGCATGCAAAGGCTGGCCGAACAAGAACAAGATATAGTTGGTAACGTCAACCACGTTGTTGATAGAGCGCGCACCTGCTGCTACCACGCGCTCAGCCAACCAATCAGGGCTCGGGCCAACTTTTACATTCTTTATAACGCGCGCACTATAGCGAGCACAACGATCTTCATCTTCAATAGATACGGTAGCCAGGTCATTGACCGAAGCGCCTTCTGCATCTTCTGCCAGCGCACCTTTCATTTCCTCAAGAGGATTCTTGAAGTCATTTGCATACATGGCACCAACTTCGCGTGCCATGCCAACCATCGACAAACAATCAGGACGGTTGGGCGTGATCTCAAGATCAAGCACGGTATCAGAGAGCTTCATGTAGTCTGCAAAAGGCATGCCCAAAGGTGCGTCTTCAGGAAGAATCATAATGCCATCGTGGTCTGAACCGATACCCAACTCACGCGCTGAGCAGTTCATACCGCAACTGACCACGCCACGAAGTTTTGACTTTTTGATCTTGAAGTCCCCCGGCAAAACAGCGCCAATCATAGCCACCACAATGTGGTCACCCTGGTTGAAATTCTGCGCGCCACAAACAATTTGCAAAGGCTCAGGGTTGCCATCTTTGTCCACGTTGCACTGGCCAACGCTTACCTTGCAAACCCACATATGATCTGAATCAGGATGAGCCGTTTTCTCAAGAACCTGTCCGGTGACCACCTTATCAAACGCGTCACCCGTGCGCTCAACGCCTTCAACGCCCGTGCCCGTCAAATCAAGCTGATCGCAAAATGCCTTTATATCAGAAGGAATATCAACATATTCACTAAGCCACTTTAAAGATACTTTCATGTCTATCTCTTTCTTTTATCCCGCAAGCTTACTAATGGTCAGCAGTTCTTAGAACTGACGAAGGAATCGCATGTCTCCTTCAAGAAGCATACGAAGATCAGGGACGTTATATTTCAAACATGCCACGCGTTCAATTCCTACGCCAAAAGCAAATCCCGAATAAACCTCTGGATCAATGCCTGACATACTCAAAACATTAGGATCAACCATGCCACAGCCAAGAATCTCAAGCCAGCCGGTTCCCTTACACATACGGCAACGCTCTCCGTCATGGGTATGACCCGTGCCACCACAAACGCCACAGCTTACATCAGCTTCAGCACTTGGCTCAGTAAAGGGGAAGAAGTGAGCGCGGAAACGCGTTTTACGATCTGGGCCAAACATTTGCTTGCAGAAGTATTCAAGCGTGCCCTTGAGATCTCCGAAGGTGATGTTTTTATCAACAACCAGGCCTTCGCACTGCGTAAACTGAGGAAGATGGCTGGGGTCTGCCACGTCACGACGGTATACTTTACCAGGCGCAATGACATAGATAGGAAGCTCTTGGTCTTCCATAACATGCACCTGAACACCAGAAGTTTGCGTGCGAAGCAAAACGTCAGATTCGCCTTTTACTGATGCGGTATCGCCCGACATGTCGCGCACATAGAAGGTATCTTGCATACTACGCGAAGGATGGTCCGCCGGCGCATTGAGGGCAGTGAAGTTATACCAGTCGGTCTCAACTTCAGGACCGGTTGCAACGGTATAGCCCAGGCCTAAAAATATTTCAGAAATTTCATCACTGATGGCATTGATAAGATGGCGCGTGCCCATTTGCTGAGAACGACCAGGAAGAGTGATATCAAGTGCTCCTTGAGCCATGGAAGCTTCCAGTTCAGCAGAAGCAAGCTCTTTCTTTTTTGCCTCAAGCGCAGCTTCAATTTCATTGCGCGCGGCGTTGACTGACTTTCCAACCGTAGCGCGCATATCAGCAGCAATCTGCCCCATTGAACGAAGGTAGCCCGTAAGCGAGCCCGATTTTCCCACAACGCCTACGCGAATTTTTTCAAGCGCCTCAGTAGTGGCAACGTTAGAAATTGCCTCAAGAGTTTCTTTGTGAAGTGATTGAATTTCTTCAATAACCGACATAATCACTGCCTTTCTCATATAAAAAAGTCCCTCGCATCCTTGCTTACAAGGACGAGAGGGACTCCCGTGGTACCACCTTGATTGACAACCAAACTATTGCATGAGCTTTTGCTTCTCTTGCGAACACTTTTGTTGTCCACTCATTTTGCTCAATAGTATGAGCGTGCCCTGCGAAAGAGCACCTACAGCATCTACTAACATCCAGCCGACTACCTACGCCACATCTTGCGCGCCATCTGCCAAGCTCCTGCGTTCAATAACTTGCTGATGAAGGGAATTGCAGTAAATCTATTCAGGCTTTTTCAGCGTATGAGCCCTCTCTGAAGAATAGAGGAATTACTACACTGTCTTCGTCGTAGCAGTGAGAGGAGTATAGCGCAAATTCAGCTTGCAAGCTCAAGCAATTGGCTAATACTCATAAAGC
>CAVABR010000002.1:0-25284 GCA_963586955.1 bacterium | reverse complement strand
TGCGCAAGCGAATGGTAGGAGCACGGGTGACTTCGAGCTTAACCTCTTCTGATTTGCCCTGAGAGTGAAATTACTTAGCGTTGCGCTTTGGAATGAGTACGCTGAAGCGACTCCCTTTTCCAATTTCGCTTTTAACTCTGATGCTTCCATTTGCGCGCTCAACGGCATGACGAACCAATGAAAGCCCTAATCCGGTTCCGCCTACTTCACGGCTACGCGCCTTATCAACGCGATAAAAGCGTTCGAAAATACGCGATTGATCTGCCTGCGGAATACCAATGCCAGAATCTTGAACTGAGATATAGATGTCTTTTACGCGCGGTTCAAATGTAATAGTTATGCAACCTTTATCGGTATACATGATGGCATTTTCAATCAAGTTATCAAAAATGAGCGAGGCATCAGAAGGCTCCATGCTGGCATAGCAATTGTCGTTTGCGGAAGATTTATCAACGAAGTTGACATTGAGCCCCTTGTCTTCTGCTTCATTTTTGTGAGCAACGTAGCTGGTAACAAGGGTGCTATGCAAGTCCGCGCGCGGGTCACTGCTCGGCTTTTCTTGGGACTCAAGCCTGGATAAATCAAGTAGGTCAACTACTAAGCGTTGTAAGCGTTCGGATTCATTATTGAGCCGGTCAGTGAACAGGGTGAGGTTTTTGGTGTCTCCCATTTCGCTTGCATCTTGAATAGCTTCAGAAAGAAGGCGAATACCCGCAACCGGCGTTTTGAGCTCATGGCTTGCATTGGCTACGAAATCAGTGCGAACACGCTCAAGCTTTTTAATGGGGGTTGCGCTTTGCTTGATAGAAAAGACGGCAATAATCAAGGCGATAACCACACCGAGTGCAACCAAGATAAGTGCCGCATATTTAACGCTATCGGTCATAATCTGGATGGAACTTAAGGGTTCGCTCAGGCGAACTACCACCTTTTCGCCTTGATAGGTAGTAGCTTGCGCTATATACAAACGCATTTGGCCATCGCTTGCGCTTTCGCGTTGCGCGACACCAACAGAGCCGTTCATGGCATCTTGAATTTCTTCTCTTTGCAGATGATTCTCTAGTCTGTTGGGATCTAGGGTAGAGTCTGATAAAACCTTGCCATCAAAGGTAATAATGGTAAGGCGCAAATCAGAATCTTTGGTTGTCTCATTTACCAGTGCATTTAGGTCAGTAGTATTTTTTACCGCCTGAGCGCAAGAGCGTGTGGTAATGGTAAGCGTTTCAGTTTGCTGGTTCACAATTTGTGTATTGACTGGCGCAAACACAAATACCATCCAGCAAATAACAAACACCAAAACAATGGCAAAGTAGCTACCTGCTAACCAAAATTTCCATGATTTATTTTTAACCGAATCAACAACGTTGCGCCCGCTAGGAAATCTCATAAGGCGCATCTTTCTTTATTGGCTCGAATCGATAACCCATTCCATGAACGGTATGAATATAGTAATAGTCACTGGTCTCATCCAAAACAGATCGCAACCTTCTAATGTGTACATCGATAGTGCGCGAGGTGCTTAAATAGTCCTCTTTCCAAACTTTTTGCGTAAGCCAGCTTCGTTTGCAAAGCATTCCTTTGCGCTCCGCCAAGGCAAACAGCAGTGACAATTCTTTACTGCGAAGTTTGATGGGTTTTTCTTTTACGTAAGCCATGTTGCTTTCAAAATCAAGCGTTAGGTCTCCAAAGGTAAGCTTTGACTGGGTGTTAATTCCATCAAGCTCAGTTCTTCTGAGGTGTGCTCTAATGCGTGCCAAAAGAACATCGGTAGAAAACGGCTTGGTTACATAATCATCAGCACCTGCATCTAGGCCGTTGATTTTATCTTCGTCATTAGATAGCGCAGTAAGCATAAGAATAGGGGACTTGAACTGCTCTTGGCGAAGTTTACGAGCAACTTCAAAACCGTTGAGTCCCGGAAGCATGACATCTAAAAGGATAAGATCGGGGTCAATCATCAAGGCAGTATTAAAACCATCTTCGCCATTGTCACAAGAACTTACTGCATAACCATGTTTAGTGAGGGTAAATTCGGTGGTAAGTCTGATGGTGGGATCATCTTCAATAAGTAATATTGTGGTCACTACTTTTTTATCCTTTCGTTCATCAAGCATCATTTTCTCACCTCTTTGCCCTTTATGTTTGCTTTTAACAATATTTTTGCATCTTGTGCTTCGTTTCACAAATAGCTTACAAGCTTTCAGGTTTGTGTAACCAAAGGAAGAAATTTTGGAACTAGATTGAAACCACGTTAAACGTGTCAATTAGAAAGAGAGAAAAAAAGTGACTACGGTTAAAAAGAATGCATTAATTGCAACGATAGCTGTCATGGTTGTTGCATGTTGTCTCGCATTGGTTGGATGCGGAAGCAACAGCAGTAGCTCATCATCTGATAGCTCATCAATCAATGTAACGTCTCGTGAGGATGGTTCCGGAACACGCGGTGCGTTCATTGAGTTGTTTGGCATTGAAGAGAAAGATAGCAGTGGCAAGAAGGTTGACAAAACCACCACTTCTGCAGCAATTACTAATTCAACTGCCGTTATGATGACCACGGTAGCAAATGACAAAGATGCAATTGGTTACATTTCTTTGGGTTCCTTAAACGATACTGTTAAAGCAGTAAAGATTGATGGTGCTGAAGCAACTGCTGATGCAGTAAAGAGCGGTTCTTACAAAGTATCCCGTCCATTTAATGTAGTAACAAAGAGCGGTCTTTCCGACGTAGCTCAAGACTTCCTTGACTACATCATGAGCGCTGACGGCCAGAAGATTGTTTCCAACAATGGCTATATCGAAGTTGAAAACAGCGGTGCTTATACTTCTAAGAACCTTTCTGGCAAGGTTACCGTTGCTGGTTCTTCTTCAGTAACTCCTGTTATGGAAAAGCTTGCCGAGGCTTACAAAGCTCTTAATCCTTCCGTAACTATTGAGGTAAACCAGTCTGACTCTACCACCGGTGTAACCTCTGCAATCGAAGGTGCTTGTGACTTAGGTATGGCTTCTCGCGAACTTAAAGACTCTGAGAAGAGCCAAGGTGTTACTTCTAAGGTAATCGCTACCGATGGTATTGCGGTAATCGTTAACAAGGACAGCAGTGTAGACAACCTTACTTCTGATCAAGTTAAGAAAATCTTCACGGGCGAAGTAACCAAGTGGAACGAGATTGGTTAACTTAATGACACAAGTAAAAGAGTTAATAGCTAAGATACTCTTTATGATAGCTGCAGCCATTTCGGTGGCTGCAGTAGTCGTAATTTGCGTCTTTATCTTTGGCAATGGTATTCCTGCTATTGCGCAAATCGGTGTATTTGATTTCTTATTTGGAACTTCTTGGCGCCCCACCAGTGAGGTATTTGGCATTGGTGCCATGATTGTAGGTAGTCTCTACGTTATGGCGGGTGCTTTGATTATCGGGGTTCCCCTAGGTATTCTCAGTGCTATCTTCCTGGCGAATTTTGGAAGCAACCGCGTAGCCAAGATTGCTAAATCAGGAGTTCAGCTCCTTGCCGGTATTCCCTCGGTTGTATATGGCTTCTTTGGCTTGGTAGTGTTGGTTCCCTTTATCAGGGCTAACTTGGGTGGCACCGGTCAGTCTATTCTTTGTGCCTCTATTGTTTTGGGCATTATGATTTTGCCTACCATCATTACGCTTTCCGAATCTGCCCTAAAAGCGGTGCCTCAGTCATATTACGAAGGTGCTCTTGCGCTTGGCGCAGACCATGAACGAAGCGTTCTTCGTGTTGTGGTTCCCGCTGCTGCATCAGGCATTATGGCTTCGGTCATTTTGGCAATTGGTCGTGCTATTGGTGAGACCATGGCGGTAATCATGGTAGCGGGCAATCAGGTTCAGCTTCCCGGCGCAATTACTCAAGGCGTTCGCACGATGACGGCAAATATCGTTTTGGAGATGGGTTATGCGGCTGATCTTCATCGTGGTGCTCTTATTGGTACCGCCTGCGTTTTGTTTGTCTTTATCTTGATCATCAACTTCTGCTTCTCCGCTATTAAGAGGAGGAACAAGAATGTCTAGTTCGGCTAAGTCGTTAAAGAAACAAAAGCCTACCAAACTTTCTTCAAAAGTTTTCCGTGCGTGCGTCTATACTGCAACTACGCTGACGGTTTTGGCAGTTTGTTTCATTATTGGTTACATCTTGGTTATGGGTGTTCCGCAAATTAAGCCTGAAATGTTTGAGCTTACCTATAACTCAGACAACATTTCCTTTATGCCTGCGCTGTTCAATACGCTCATCATGATTTTGCTTGCAGTAAGCGTGTCTTCCATTTTCGGAATTGGCGCTGCGGTATTTCTTAACGAATATACCAACCGGGGAAACTGGTTTGTGCGCATTGTTGCTCTTGCAACTGAAACGCTCTCCGGCATTCCTTCCATTGTCTATGGTTTGTTTGGTCTGTTGTTCTTCGTTTACTACTTACAATGGGGTCTTTCGCTTTTGGCAGGTGCTGCCACCATGGCAATCATGACCTTTCCTATCATCATGCGTGCAGCCCAAGAGGCGCTCCAAGCTGTTCCTGATTTGTATCGCGAAGGTTCGTTTGGCTTAGGTGCAGGTAGGTTTCGCACGGTAATGCGCATTGTTCTTCCTTCTGCTATCCCTGGCATTTTGGGTGGCATCATCTTGGCTATTGGTAGAACGGTTGGCGAATCAGCTGCGCTCATTTATACCGCCGGTTCAATTGCCGCAATCCCAGGGTCGGTCTTTGATTCAACAAGAACCCTTGCGGTTCACATGTATCTTTTGGCAAGCGAAGGTTTGCATATTGATGCTACCTATGCAACGGCGGTTATCCTGCTGTTGTTTGTATTGCTCATCAACTTCGCTTCTTCTGCTGTAGCAAACAAAATAAGTAAAGGAGCAATGTTAGATGAATAATACTGCTTACAAAATGGAAGCTTCTAACGTGGATTTATTCTACGGAGACTTTCAAGCCCTTCATGGTATTTCACTCGGCTTTAAAGAAAACGAAGTAACCGCGTTGATTGGCCCTTCAGGATGCGGAAAGTCAACGCTTTTAAAGTCGCTCAATCGCATGAATGACCTGGTAGAAAACTGCAAGATCAAGGGGAAAATCACCCTTGATGGCGAAGATATTTATGACAAATATGACGTGAACGTTCTTCGCAAAAAGGTAGGAATGGTTTTTCAGAAGGCTAATCCGTTTCCTATGTCAATCTATGACAATATTGCCTTTGGTCCTCGTACCCATGGCATCAAAAAGAAGGCCGAACTTGATGACATTGTTGAGGCATCGCTTAGAAGCGCGGCAATTTTTGACGAAGTGAAAGACCGCTTGAAGAAAAACGCTCTTGGTCTTTCCGGCGGACAGCAACAGCGCCTTTGTATTGCGCGTGCTCTAGCGGTTGATCCTGAGGTTTTGCTCATGGACGAGCCTACGAGTGCGCTTGACCCTATTTCTACCTCCAAGATTGAAGAGTTGGTAGGGGAGCTTAAGAAGAGTTACACCATCATCATTGTTACGCATAATATGCAACAGGCTGCGCGTGTATCTGACAGAACCGCATTTTTCCTTTTAGGCGAAATGGTTGAATGTGGCCCTACTGAAAAACTCTTTTCACTTCCAGAAGACAAACGAACAGAAGACTATATTTCAGGAAGGTTTGGCTAATATGGCAGCGAGACCAATTTTTGATGAAGAATTAATCCGCCTCAAGCACGAAATGGTTGCTATGGGTGACCTGGTAAAAGAGGCAATCAATGGCTCGGTTGAGGCTATGCGCAACGGCAACAAAGAAAAAGCGCAACAAGTTGCCGAAAACGATTCATTTATCAACAAAAAAGAACGCGAAATTGAAAGCATCTGCATTTCGTTGTTGCTTAGAGAACAGCCCGTTGCAACTGATTTGCGCACCATTACGGCTTCTTTGAAAATCATTACCGATCTTGAGCGCATGGGAGACCACGCCGCCGAGATTTGCGAAATTGCAACGTCGTTGCCTGAAGGAATTGACCTTTCAACCTTTGAAACGTTGTCTGTTATGGCTGATGCAACCTATAACCAGGTTCAGCGTGTTATTGATTCTTATGTAACGCTTGATCTTGATAAGGTGAAGGAAAGTATTGAGGGCGACAAGCAGGTAAATGAACTCTTTGAGCAGGCTAAGTCTGAAATTTTGGCTCATATTATTAACCATGAATCAGACGAAACCTATGCTCTTGACGTATTGCTGGTGGCAAAATATCTTGAGCGCATTGGAGACCATGTAGTTAACATTGCCGAATGGGTTGAATATGCTATCACCGGTATTCATAAAGGAAAGAAAATCGTGGGAGAAGATCTGTAGTCACTTTTTCCGATGATATATTTCCATTAATGAACTCTTCTTTATTGGAAGGGTTCATTTATATATAATGGGGAAACTAACCTTTAATTAAACGAGTAGCGCGGTTTTTCGCCGCGCGCTTTACTTTTCAGGAGGAAAAATGAGCTGTTCGCTTACGGGTCGCAACTTTTTGCGCATTCTGGATTTTACGAACGAAGAAGTTCTTTCTTTGGTTGATTTGGCTCAAGAGCTTAAAGAGAAGAAGAAACAGGGCATTCTTCATAAAGAGCTTGAAGGAAAGAATATCGTTTTATTGTTTGAGAAAACGTCTACCCGCACGCGCTGCTCATTTGAAGTTGCCGGCCATGATTTAGGCATGGGTGTTACCTATCTAGATTCTAATGGGTCTCAGATGGGAAACAAGGAAAGCATCAAGGATACCGCACGGGTACTAGGGCGCATGTTTGATGGCATTGAGTATCGTGGTTATGGTCAGGAAATTGTTAATACGTTAGCCGAATATGCGGGCGTTCCGGTTTGGAATGGTTTGACTACCGAATGTCATCCAACCCAGCTCATCGCTGATTTGCTTACCATCAGGGAAAACTTTGGTTCATTTGAAGGACTCAAGCTTGTCTTTATGGGGGACGCTAAAAACAATGTTGCAAATTCGCTTATGGCTGGTTGCGTAAAGATGGGCATTACGTTTGTAGCGTGCGGTCCAAAAGAATGCATGCCTGATCCAGAACTGGTGAAAACCTGCCAGGATATTGCGCACGAAACGGGTTGTGAGGTCATTCTTTCTTCTGATGTTAAAGAAGCAACAAAGGGTGCCAACGTAATCTATACCGATATCTGGGTTTCAATGGGTGAGCCTGCCGAGCTTTGGGCAGAGCGCATTAAGCAACTAAGCCCTTATCAGGTTAATGCTGAAGTAATGGCAAATGCAGCAGACGATGCAATCTTTATGCACTGCCTCCCGGCTTTCCATGATACGGAAACTACCGTGGCGCAAGATATCGAAAAGAAGTTTGGTTTACAGGAAATGGAAGTTACCAACGAGGTATTCGAATCTGAGGCATCAAAGGTTTTTGATGAGGCAGAAAACCGCATGCATTCCATTAAGGCTATTGTGCTCGCTACCTTGAAATAAAGGCGAATTATTTAAAACGCAGATTTGCTTGCCAATGCTGAGGCGTTGATAAGCTGATCCAGTAAATGCGCGGGTTAAACGCGGGTTAAGCGCTAATAAACCTACCAATGAACGAGTGGGTAAACAAAGAACGAGCGGGCAAGCACGCCAACACGCACGTTCGCAATACGCACGTTTGCAAAAGAGCTACCAAAAAGGACGGAATAGATTCGTTATGCAAAAGATAGAAAAGCTTGGATACTTCAATGGAGAATGGGGCCCCTTAGAGGAAATGGAAGTTCCGTTTCTTGACCGTTCTTCATTTTATGGTGATGGCGTCTATGACGCAACCATGACTCAAGATGGCGTTATTTTGTATGAGCAGGAACACATTGATCGGTTCTATCGCAGTGCTGATTTGATGCAGATTACTATCGAGCAATCAAAAGAAGAGCTTGCTCAAATTCTTCGTGAAATGGTTTCGCATACCAGTGCACAGACCAACTTTTTATATTGGCAAGTTACCCGCGGAACAGACTTTAGACATCATACGTTTCCTGACGGCTCCGCTAATTTGTGGATCATGATAACCCCTGATGAATTTGAAGATTTGTCAGTAAAGGAAAAGCTAATCACCGTAGAAGATACGCGTTTTTATCACTGCAACGCAAAAACGCTTAACTTGTTGCCTAACGTGCTGGCTTCCGAAAAAGCAAAGCAACATGGTTGCTATGAAGCGGTTTTTGTGCGTGATGGCATGGTTACCGAATGTGCACACAGCAACGTTCATATTCTCAAAGACGGCAAGCTTATCACCCATCAAGCTGACAATCTTATTTTGCCTGGCATTGCACGCGCACACTTGATTGCTATGTGCAAAAAGCTTGGCGTTGGGGTAGAAGAGAGGCCGTTCACGCGCGCAGAACTTATGGATGCGGATGAGGTCATTGTTTCTTCTTCCAGTACCTTTGCGGTGGGCGTGTCTCAGATTGATGGGGTAGCTGTTGGCGGTAAAAGTGCAGAATTGCTTGCTACAATTCAGCACGCGCTCAATGATGAATTTACTGCGTATATTGCCGCTCACAAATAATGCTAAGATTACAATTTCATTCGCTTATTTTCTCTAAAAGAAAGAAGACCTATGGCTAACCGAATTTTACTTGAAGATGTTTTGCGTCAGGCAATTAAAGGCGCTGTTGATGCGGGAGAACTTGCTCTTGATCGCCTTCCGGAACCTTCTCTTGAGCGTCCTCGTGATGAATCTCATGGAGACTGGGCCTGCACCGTTGCTATGCGTTTAGCTAAAGAGGCTCATATGAATCCACGCGCTATTGCAGAGATTATTGTGGCTCATATCCCAGAAAATGACCTCATTGCTTCTTGTGAAATTGCAGGCCCCGGTTTTATCAATTTCTCATTGACGCCTGCTTCTTTTCAAGCAGTGGTGAATCAGGTGCGCTCTGAACAGCAGGATTTCGGCAAGGGCACTTTGGATGAGCCTTGTCGCGTTAATTTGGAATACGTTTCCGCTAACCCAACTGGCCCTATGCATGTAGGGCATGGACGCTGGGCGGCTCTAGGCGATGCTACCGCACGCGTTATGCGCCATGCAGGCTATGACGTTGATGAAGAGTTTTATATCAACGACGAAGGCAATCAGATGAATGTCTTTGCAAATTCTATTGTAGTTCGCTATCAGCAGGCTTTAGGTCTTGATGTTGAGATGCCTGAAAAAGCCTACGGGGGCGCCTATGTGCGTGACCTTGCTCAGATGATCATCGACGAAGATGGTGACGTTTGGTTAAATGCTGACGAAGAAGAGCGTCTGCGTGTATTTCGCGAACGTGGTTATAAGGCAATGCTCGACAACGTTAAAGAAACGCTGGCGCTGTTCGGTACCACGTTTGATACGTGGTTTTCAGAGCATTCGCTTTTTGTCCCCGGTGAAGATGGCCTCAATAAAGTACAAAAAGCGTTCAACGCAATGAAAGAACGTGGCTTTATTTATGAAAGCGAAGGCGCAACCTACTTTAAATCTTCTGAATTCGGAGATGAAAAAGACCGCGTTTTGATTAAGCAAAATGGCGAGCTGACATATTTCATGAGCGACGTTGCTTATCACTATGACAAAATGCAACGCGGTTATGACCACTTAATTGATATTTGGGGTGCTGATCACCACGGGTATATTCCTCGTTGTCAGGCAATGATGAGCGCTTGGGGATACCCTGGTGCGCTTGAGGTTATGCTTGGACAGCTGGTAACGCTCTACCGTGATGGCAAGGTGGTACGCATGTCTAAGCGTACCGGTGAGATGATCACCTTCCGTGAGCTTATTGATGAAGTTGGCGCAGATGCTACGCGCTATATGATGCTTTCTCGCTCAAGTGATCAATCAATTGACTTTGATATTGAAGTTGCCAAGAAGAAGGATTCTTCTAATCCGGTTTATTACGTTCAATATGCTCATGCGCGTATCTGCTCAATTTTGCGCAAAGCCTACGAAGAAAAAGTTGGCTCAGTTGAAGGCAAGTCTGTTGAGGAAATCATCGCAGGGCTCGATCTTAATGGTGCAGATTTGTCTCTACTTAGCCATGAGAGCGAATTGGCGCTTATGAAGCAGATGGATAACTTCGCCGATTTGGTTGCGGGCGCTGCGCGCGATAGGGCACCGTTCCGCTTGACGCATTTTGCGCAAGATTTGGCTGGCCTGTTCCATTCGTTTTATACCAACTGTCATGTTTTGGTTGAAGATGAAGCACTCATGAAGGCGCGTCTTAATTTGGTTGATGCAGCAAGAATTACCCTTGCCTTAGCTCTTGGTTTGCTTGGCGTTTCTACACCTGAGCGCATGTAGTATTTCATAACATTAAAGCCCCCTTTATGGGGGCAAACCTACCAATCACGGCTAAATTCGCGAAGTTTTATTTCCAAAATGTTACGAAGCTGTGTCTACTTCTTAACAAGAATGTTTCTATTTGGTAACCTCTGAATATCGAGTACCACATATAGGAGGTCCAATGAGTTACGTAGATTCCGTAATTGAAAAGGTTAAAGCTAAGGATTCAAATGAACCTGAGTTTATTCAGGCAGTAACTGAGGTTTTAACTTCTTTGAAACCAGTTATCGATGCTAATCCACAGTATGAAGAGGCTGGTCTTCTTGAGCGCATCGTAGAGCCAGAGCGCGTTATTATGTTCCGTGTTCCTTGGGTAGACGATGAAGGTAAAGTACAGGTTAATCGCGGTTTCCGCGTTCAGTTCAACAGCTGCCTTGGACCATACAAGGGTGGTCTTCGTCTTCATCCTTCAGTAAACCTTGGCATTATCAAGTTCTTAGGTTTTGAGCAGATCTTCAAGAACAGCTTGACCACCTTGCCTATGGGTGGCGGTAAAGGCGGTTCTGACTTTGATCCTAAGGGTAAGTCAGACGGCGAAGTTATGCGTTTCTGCCAGTCTTTCATGACTGAGCTCTGCAAGCACATTGGTGCTGACACTGATGTTCCTGCTGGTGACATCGGAACCGGCGCTCGCGAAATTGGCTATCTCTTTGGTCAGTACAAGCGCATTCGCAACGTTTGGGAAGGTGTTCTCACCGGTAAGGGTCTTTCTTATGGTGGATCATTGGCACGTACCGAAGCTACTGGCTATGGCTTGGTTTACTTTGTAGAAGAATACTTGAAGTGCAACAATGACTCATTTGAGGGCAAGACTGTTGCTGTTTCTGGTTCTGGTAACGTTGCTATCTATGCAACCGAAAAAGCACAGCAGTTGGGCGCTAAAGTTGTTACCATGTCTGACTCTACTGGTTGGATTCATGATCCTAACGGTATCCAGATTGACGTTGTTAAGCAGATCAAAGAAGTTGAGCGCGGACGCATTTCTGAGTACGCAAAGCGTGTTGACGGTGTTGAATATCACGAGGGTCGTGGCGTTTGGTCAATTCCTGTTGATATCGCTCTTCCTTGCGCTACTCAAAACGAGCTTCTTATTGACGACGCTAAAGCACTTGTTGCTAATGGTGCAAAGATTGTTGCCGAAGGTGCAAACATGCCTACCACTATGGATGCAACCACCTATCTTCAGTCTAACGGCATCGTATTTATGCCTGGTAAAGCTGCTAACGCTGGTGGCGTTGCAACTTCTGGTTTGGAAATGTCTCAGAACTCTGAGCGCCTTTCTTGGACCTTCGAAGAGGTTGACGCAAAGCTTAAGGGCATCATGATCAACATCTTCCATGCTGCAGACGATGCTGCTCGTGAATATGGTGTTGAGGGTGACTACGTTGCTGGTGCTAACATCGCTGGCTTCAAGAAGCTTGCTGACGCAATGCTCGCTCAGGGTATTTGCTAAATATCCATGGAATAGATTGTTTAAACGAAAATCGTCTATCTCGTTTGTTGATTGTTTAGTCAAATGGAAGGGATGCTCTATTTTGGGGTATCCCTTTTTTTGCGTGCAGGCAGCGGTTGGCTCAGGCGCTTATTGGTTTTTTAGGAGCATGTTCGAGCTATCGGGCAAACGTTTGGCTGAATCTTATGGGGCTAACGTCGGAGCTTATCGCACGCAAGTTGGCTCTTGTGAGGTTATCGAGCGCAGGTTCGCCTTTTGCTGTATAGGTTGGTCTTTATGGGGCAACCGCTCTCAGTCACAAGGGGTATAATCGTTTTTGGGATGGGGGAGCGCAAGACAAAGTGAAGCTTGTGAGACCATCATTGCATCATGTCTTGTTGTACGTAGGTTGTGCGTAATACAAAGGAGACATTACATGCAATTTTTCAACAAGATACAAACGTTATTCAACCGCTGGCAAAACCTTGGATTTGAGGACGAAGATCTGAGCAGGTTTAATGAAAAGCTCGCCCGCGAAAATCTCTTAGTGCTTCCAACCTACATTTTTGTCTGTATTGCCTTATTCAGCGCTCTCTTTCTTTCGCGAAGCATTGTTGCGCAGTCATTTTCGCTTTTTGTTTTGGTTCCCTTTGTTTTAACCATTATGAGTTTGCTGTTGGTATATGTTTTGGCGAAAGAACCAATACGAAAATCCCACTCTTGTTTTAATCGATCATTGGGACTTACCATAGCGTTTTGCTTCATCGTTATTCTTCTGTGCATACTCTATGACAATATTATTCAGTATGAGACGCACTATGTAATGATATGTATTTCTCTTACTGCGCTACCTCTTTTGTTTGTAGTGAGTCCTAAGGTTACTACGTCTTCGGTTCTGCTGGTTTTGGCTTTTGTGACTGCGCTTGAACTGGTAAGGCCAAATGATTTGATGGCTACCAACATTGTGAACATGTGGATATCGGGGCTCTTTGGAATCTTTCTTTCATGGAATAAAACCCGCAATAGATATGCCTCGCTTATTGAGTCAGACCGTGCATCGTTGGCACTAGAGCGTGGTTTGAAGGCTCAAATTGTTGCAGGGCAAATTCGTCCCCACTTTGTTTGCAATGTCCTTTCTGCTATTCATGCGCTGTGTGATATTGATACTAAAAAAGCTCAGCAGATTACTGACAAGCTGGCTGATTATATGAGAAGCGGGGCAGAGGCCTCTTCAGAAGATGGACCTATTCCGTTTTCTCGCGAATTAGACCATATTCGCAACTATGTTTCCATTGAAACGCTTCGTTTTGGAGAAAAACTCAAGGTAAGATTCAATATTTCATCTACGGATTTTTCTTTGCCTGCGCTCAGTGTTCAACCACTGGTCATTAATGCAATCAAACATGCGCGGGGCAATTTGCAAGAAGATGCGGTGGTTGCTATATCAAGCTATGCGGATAGCAAAGCCTATTATGTCATGGTTGAAGACAATGGCATAGGAACGTCAATTGAAGCGCTTGATGATATACCTTATGACAATGACAACCAAAACCTGGGTAATCTTTTTGTAATTCGTGAACGAATTCGAAAAATAATGGGCGGTGAGCTGGAATTTCATAGTAGTATTGAGGAAGGGGCAGTCGCTCTTATTACTATTCCAAAAGCCGTTTCAAAGGAATTTAGTTAATGAATATTGTTGCTGTTGATGACGAATCATTGCTTTTGATGCAACTTTCTTCTGTTCTCCAGGAAGTTTTTCCTGGGGCTTCTATTCATTCCTATGAACAGGGCTCAGAGGTACTCGCTTATATTCAAGACAATCCCGAAGAGCCACTTGATTACGTATTTTTAGATATCAAGCTGGGCGATATGCTCGGTATTGATTTAGCTCGCCAGATTCGTGATGTCTGCCCTCAAGCGCGCGTTGTATTTACTACTGGTTATTCTGATTTTGCCCTTGATGCCTTTGATGTGCGTGCGGTGGGATATCTGCTTAAACCTATTACCAAAGAAAAAGTTTGTTCGGTTATTTCTGAAATTGATCTCATGTTGGGGCAAGATAGCCAGAGTGGGGCAAACAGCAATGCGCTTCAGGTGCAAACGTTTGGTCGGTTTGAAGTATTTCATCAGGGAGTTCCTGTTTCTTGGAAGCGTCAAAAGGCAAAAGAGGTATTTGCTTTTTTGGTTGATGCTCATGGAACGGCGCTTACTAATGGTGATATTTGGTCAACCATTTGGGATGACAAACCTTTGAGTTTGGGTTATCTCCATACGGTTATTTCTTCCTTGCGAGCAACGCTTGACCAATTAGGTTTTGAAGACATTTTGGTTCGCTCGCGCGGTTGCACAAGTATTGATATTTCCAAGATTGATTGCGACTATCTTCACTTTCTTGAGGGTGACAAAAAAGCTATCGATTCATATTTTGGCGAATATATGAGCCAGTATAGCTGGGCGGAAGTTACTAACGCACGCCTAAATCAGATGAAACAAAACAAGCCTGAAAACAGCTAAAACTAAATAGCCGTAAGCCGAAGACACAGTTGTGTTTTGCGCAGTAGTTAACTTTTAGGTCAGGTCGGTTCTTGGCGGTTCTCAGTAGCTTTATCGGCAAGCTCAAATCACTTTATGCAAGTATAAGCAAAGCGCGAAAGCTAACTCAACGGTTCAAACAAAATGCTCAAATCCGCTTTTGTCGATACGCCTGCCACCAAAGAAGTAGAGCTATATTGCCACATGGCAAAGTTGAGCTTAGTGCTTGGTTTGTTGCATTCATATTCGGCATACCACAGATAGATATCTTTAAATTGGTCGGTATCAATGCGCTGTAGGTCATTGCTGTTTCCATAGATCATAGGGGTATAGCCAGCATCTTTGATCTTTTGACAGAACGCTTTAGTTATAGCAGTAACTTCATCTTGTGAAAGATTGTTAGCTCTGCCGTTTTCGCCTTCTATAGGCTCATGGTCAAAAGCTATGGGCAAGGACAGATTGATTCCTTTTAAGTGTTCTATGACAAAGTTGGCTTCTTCTTCCGCTTCTGCTTCTGTTATTGCCTGAGAGAAGAAATAAACGCCACAGGGAAGATTTTCTGCTTGTGCCTGCACAATGTTTTGATAGAAATGCGAATCAAGATAGATGCTTCCTTCGGTATATCCTCTTCTTCCGAGCCTAATCATAGCTGCGTCAACGCTGTCGTTCTTTACCGCACTCCAATTAACGTCGCCCTGAATGTCTGAAACATCAATGACGGTTTTGGAAACCTGTTCTCCATCTTTGTAATAAGCATAGCGTCCGTTTTGTTCTTTGAGATTTTTGTAGTCATAGGGGTCAGAGCTTGCACACCCTCCAAGGCTAAAGGCCGAGCCAAAAATAAGGCAAGCCACACATAGACACAACAAGAATCCTTTTGCTATTGAAGCGCGCGTAAGGGGGCGCGCCGGAGATGAAGCGCAGGCGTTCGAGTGGAGGCGCACTGAAGATGAAGCAAAGGTGGTTGAGTGCGGGCGAGCCGAAGACCAGGTGAAGGGGTTAGAGCGGGAGCGCGCTACAGACGAGGTAAAGGAGCGTATACGCGAATTTTTTGTTGGCTGTTCCTTGGAAATGTTCATGAAGTATGGGGGCTTTCTGATGAGGAGCGAATATAATGCTTATAATATGCGAAATTTATTTTTGATGATTATACCGCTTGTGGTGAACAGAGCTGTTGGCATTATGCCTGTTTGAAAGGATGTTTGTTGCTATGAATGATTTTTCTTTCTTTTCCCCCACCAAGTTTATTTTCGGAAAAGGCGTAACAGATAAAGTTGGAGACCATCTTGCCGATTATGGCTATAAGCGCGTATTGGTGGTATATGGAAAAGGTTCCGTGGTATCGAATGGCACCTTGAAACGAGTCACGGATTCGCTTCATTCAGCTGGCATTGAGTTTGTTGAACACGGTGGCGTGCGTCCTAATCCTGAGATCACCAGTGTGCGTGCTGGTCTTGAAAAAGCACGCGAATTTGAAATCGATCTTGTTTTGGCTATTGGGGGCGGGAGCGTAATTGACTGCGCAAAATCTATCGGTGTGTCTTATGACTACAAGGGTGATCCGTGGGATTTCTCTTCCAAGAAAGCTCCTATTACCCATTCGCTTCCTGTGGCATGCGTGCTCACTATTCCTGCTGCCGGATCCGAAGCAAGCGATTCCTGTGTTATTAGTAACGACGAACTTGGCTTAAAGAGCGGTATGAATTCTGACATCATCAGGCCTAAGTTTGCCTTTATGGACCCCGAGCTTACGTTCACCCTGCCAACCTACCAAACCGCTGCGGGCATCACCGATATGATTGCCCATATTTGCGAGCGCTTCTTCAGTGGAGTCGGTCCCGTTCCGGTAACGGACAATATTGCCGTAGGGCTGATTCGCGCCGTCATGGCCGAGGCGCCTATTGTGCTTGAGGATCCTACCAACTACGATGCACGCGCAAATATTATGTGGTCAAGCACCCTTGCTCACAATGGTATTGCTGGAATTGGCCGTGGCATTGGTGGTCGCGTGGGAGACTGGTCAAGCCATGGGCTAGAGCATGAATTATCCGCGCTTGATACCACCATCACTCACGGTGCAGGACTTGCGGTTATCATGCCGGCATGGATGCGCTATGTTTGCGAAGCAGATGTTGGTCGGTTTGTTTTATTCGCTCATGAACTTTTTGGTATTGATCCTGCCGATGAAAGCGAACAGGCTTACTTGGATGCTGCGCATGCAGGCATTGATGCACTTCAGGAATTCTTTGTTTCTTTGGGTATGCCCGAGTCACTTGATGATTTCGGTCTTTCCAAAGATGATATTGAGAAAATGATTCCAACCCTTATTGAAAACAAAGGGGAGGAATTTGGCGCATTCAAAAAACTTAATGCTGACGATGCGCGCGCCATTTACAAGAGCGCATTTAAGTAAGCTAAATACGACCCTTCAAAGTAAAAATTGCAAGTAAACTGGACACCTTGAGACAGTTATTTCTTAGGAAAACTCAAAAAGGTAGCTTGTGTCCAGTTTACTTTTGCAGTGTCCAGGCTACGTTTGCAATCAAGGCTCGGCTGGCGTGTCAATGTATCGTGCGCTCTTATTGTGGCGCTTGGCGCTTACGGGGTATATTTGCGTTAAAATAGGTCAATTAAAAATAGGACTACAGGAGAGGCTTTTATGTGTGGAATTGTTGGCTTTACTGGCATAGTTGAAGCTAAAGATATTCTGTTAGAAGGATTAAAGCATCTTGAATACCGCGGATATGATTCTGCGGGAATTGCAGTATATAACGGACAATCTATTGAGGTTGTCCGACGCTTAGGTAAAGTTTCTGAACTGGTCAATGCAGTTGGAGACAATGATTGCTGTGGCACCTGTGGCATCGGCCATACGCGCTGGGCAACCCATGGTGTTCCTAGTGAGCGTAATGCTCATCCTCATACCAGTTGCGCTAATGACTTTGCGGTTGTACACAATGGCATTATTGAAAACTT
This sequence comes from bacterium, assembly GCA_963586955.1. GTDB lineage: Bacteria > Actinomycetota > Coriobacteriia > Coriobacteriales > Eggerthellaceae > Anaerotardibacter. The sequence goes on along the minus strand of CAVABR010000002.1, from coordinate 8,009 downwards.
TGTTGAGTTGCGCGAAGAGCTTATAGGGCGTGGTCACACGTTTACTTCTGATACTGACTCTGAAGTAGTAGCTCATTTGGTTGAAGAGCTCTATGAGGGGGATTTGCTCCAGGCGGTTCGTCGCGCATCAGCGCGCTTGGTGGGTGCTTATGGTCTTGCTGTTATGGCAGAAGAAGACCCTCAAACTATTGTAGTTACCCGTAAAGCATCTCCTATCGTTTTAGGCTCTGACAAATACGGTAGCTATGTAGCATCGGATATTATTGCGCTCATCCAAGCAACGCGTGATGTTGTTATTTTGGAAGACAATCAGTTCGCCGTCATGAAGCCAGAAGGCATTACTTATTTTGATGCGCGCGGAGCAGAAATTGAACCTGAGATTACTCATATTGATTGGGATATTGACCTGGTAGAAAAGGGTGGCTATCCCGATTTCATGCTTAAGGAAATCCACGAACAGCCTCGTGTGGTGCGTGATACGCTGGCTGGCCGTTTGGCGGGTCAAGAGATTGTCATTGATGAACTTACGCTTTCTCGTGAAGAGCTCAACTATATTGATCGCGTCTATATTATTGGATGCGGCACCAGCTATCATGCAGGTCTTATTGCTAAAAACCTCATTGAAGCATGGGCGCGCATTCCTACTGAAGTTGAAGTAGCAAGCGAATTCCGCTATAGAAATCCTATTGTTACCCCTACTACCTTGGTGGTTGCAGTTTCTCAGTCCGGTGAGACGGCTGATACCTTGGCCGCTATTCGCGATGCGCGCATTAAGGGTGCGAAGGTTTTTGGTATTACCAATGTTATTGGCTCACCGGTTGCGCGTGAATCTGATGGCGTTATTTATACCAAGGCAAACAAAGAGATTGCGGTTGCTTCTACCAAATCTTTCACCGGTCAAGTGGTAAGCTTGACGCTTCTTGCTTTGGTTTTGGGTCGCGTTAAAGGAAAGCTCAATCTTTCTCAGACGCGTATGTTTTTTGCCGAACTTGCTGATACGGCAGCACAGATAGAGGAAATCTTGCAGGACACTAGCGCTATTGAAGAGGCGGTGCATTTCTTTGATGGTCGTGATTCAACGCTCTATATTGGGCGCGGTCTTGCAGAGGCTACTTGCTATGAAGGCGCACTTAAACTCAAAGAGATCAGCTACATTCATGCAGAGGCTTATGCTGCGGGCGAAATGAAACATGGACCTATTGCTTTGCTTGAAGATGGTTTCCCTATTGTTGCCGTTGCTACTAAGAGCCCAACCTACGACAAGACGCTTTCAAATTTGGAAGAATCTAAAGCGCGTGGTGCTTCTATTATTGCTATTGCTACTGAAGGTGATACTGAAATTTGTAAAGTTGCAGATCATGTTATCTATATTCCACCCGTACGTGATGCATTTATGCCTATTACGGCAAGCGTTCCTTTGCAACTGCTTGCACGCGCAGTGGCGGTATCGCGCGGATGCGATGTTGATCAGCCTCGTAACTTGGCAAAATCAGTCACGGTTGAATAGTCAAGCAAAGAAGCGCTTTATGACTGAAGAGCAAAAACAAAATAATGCGGTATCGAATGACGCGAAGCCGAATAGCGCGGTACGGGATGACGCGAAGCCGAATAGCGCGGTACAGAATAATGCGAAGCTAAGTACCACGTTGCCCGATTCCGTTTCTATGGGCGTTGATATTGTCGAAATTGCGCGTATGAAAAAAATTCTTGAGCGAACCCCTTCGTTTCCTAAAAGAGTTTTCTCTGAAGATGAGCGTGCCTATTGCGAAAAAACATCTTCGCCGGTATATCACTATGCAACGCGCTTTGCAGCAAAAGAGGCAGTACTAAAAGCGTTGGGCACCGGCTTTACGCAGGGTATTGGCGTTAAAGACATTGAGGTCGTGCTAAATTCCAAAGGTAAGCCCTATGTAAAACTGTATCGTCGTGCTGCTGAAGTGGCTATGGAACTTGACATAACGGAATTACCCATTTCGCTTTCTTATACGCATGCTGAAGCGGTTGCCTGTGTTTTGGCTTTGACGGCCAACTCTGACATGAAGGCTCAGAAAAAAGTGAGTCCTACGGAAGAATTAACCCGCCAATTCAAAGAAGCGCGCCAAATGCTTGATGATATTGATGCTAAAAAGGCCAGTGGTAAGCAGGGCGTTGCTCCTGGTCAGACTGCGCTTTTTGATGATGATTCGCACGATGAAAGCGCGTTGTGATTTCTTATGGATCAGAATATGTCTTCTATTGCTGTTTGCCCTCACAATCCTCCTTCGGATGCTCATAAGTTTTCGCGCGGAAAGCTCATGTTATGCGGAGGATCGCGCGCTTATCCGGGTGCGGTTTGTTTGAGTGCATGGGCTTCTGAATTTGCCGGCGTTGGCTATACGGAAGTTTTCACTGAGGCAGATCATCGTTTTATCGTTCAGCTGTTTAGACCCTCTGTTGTTGTGCGCTCTTTCGAAGAGCTAACCGCAGAGCGCTTTGGTAATTCCTCTCATTCGTTTGCTTGCGTGGTTGGTCCGGGGATTGACCAGGATGATGCAACAGCACGCGATGTTTTACTGAAGGCTATCACCTCATGCAAAGCTCCGTTGCTCATTGATGGGGGCGCCCTTTCTTTCTTGAGCGAAGAGTACGTGCGTGATTTGCTTGTTGCGCGAAAGAGAAGCGGTCTCACCACTGTTCTTACCCCTCATGCAGGTGAAGCTGCGCGTCTTTCACGTGTTTTAAAAGAAGATGAGCTATGCCAAAACGAAAACCAGCAATGTCAAAATGGGCAGGATGATCAAGGCGAACAAAGCGCTCAGGTAGCAGACGCTAAACATGCCGAAGATGGTAAAGCCGCTTTGAGTTCCCAGGAAAATCTGAGCGAGCAAGCGTGCCGTGCGGTAAAACTGGCACGTTGCTATGCCTCAATTGTGGTTCTAAAAGGCGAAAATACCGTTATTAGTGATGGCAAAAAGCTTGCTCAAATTTCTCACGGAACCCCAGCGCTTGCAAAAGCAGGAACGGGTGATGTGCTTGCGGGAATTATTGGTTCAGAGCTTGCGCAAGGGCTCGAACCATTTACGGCTTGTGTCTATGGCGCCTCTCTTCATGCGGATGCAGGCAATATTGCAACACAAGATTTCGGCATGATTAGCACGTGCGCTGAAGAGGTAATTAAGGCTTTGCCCAAAGCGCTAAGTGAAGCACAGAAGCGCCCCCGAACTATTGCGGTTCAAAGTGCTGAGTGAGAGCGTTTTGATAAGACGCGCGCTAAGGTTAAAGACACCAAGGTGCGGGCGAGGCGGGCGAGCAGATAAGCGTGCGTTATAGATAAAGAATACGAAGATAGGGTAGTAATGACAGCTCAAGATGAAAATCTTTTTTCTCAAAATATGCGTATTGTATCCACCGAGGATGATGTGCAAGAGACTACACAAGCCCATGAGCGAATTGCTGCACTGAGAAAAGAAATTGAATATCATACCCATCGCTACTACGTTCTTGATGATCCGGCCATTTCGGACTACGCATTTGACTCTTTAATGAGGGAGCTTAAGAATCTCGAAGATACATATCCTCAATTCAGATCGGCAAATTCGCCTACGCAAAAAGTTGGCGGGGCAGTGTCTGAGCAGTTTTCCCCCGTTGTGCATGAACAGCGCATGTATTCGCTTGATAATGCTATGAACTTAGAAGAACTCAGCGCTTGGATGGATCGCGTTGAGCAGGCGCTCGGATCATTCGTTCCGTTGGTATGCGAGCTCAAAATTGATGGCTCTTCTCTGGCACTTACCTACCAAGATGGCTTTTTGATAAAAGCAGCCACGCGCGGAGATGGCACCACCGGTGAAGATGTTACGGTAAACGTGCGCACAGTAAAAGATATTCCCTTAACGCTTTCAGATCCCGGCCTAGCAAAGATTGACCGCAGTGTTTCTTCGGTTGAGGTTCGAGGCGAGATCTATATGTCAAAGGCAAGCTTTGAAGCACTCAACGAACAAGCTCAAAGTGAAAAGAAGAACACCTTCGCTAACCCACGCAATGCAGCTGCGGGAAGCCTGAGACAGAAAGACCCGGCAGTAACGGCTGAGCGAGAACTCTCAACGTTCATGTATGCCATTGCGCGTGATGCCTCTGTGCAGGCTGAAGGTCAGTTTGAATTTTTGCAATGGCTTAAAGAATGTGGGTTCAACGTTAATCCTGACGTGTGTCTTTGTACTAATCGCAAAGAGGTGCTGGCATTTTGTAAGAGCTGCCTTGATAAGCGCGCTGATCTTCCTTATGAAATTGACGGCGTAGTGGTTAAGGTCAACAGTTTTGCGCTTCAGCATGAGCTTGGTTATACTGCCCGCGCCCCTCGTTGGGCTATTGCCTATAAGTTCCCTCCAGAAGAAAAGACTACGGTCTTGCGAGGTATTACCATTCAAGTAGGAAGAACGGGAGCGCTCACGCCGGTGGCAGAGCTTGATCCGGTGCTCGTTGCGGGTTCTACTGTTGCGCGTGCCACGCTTCACAACGAAGATGAAATTACACGCAAGGATCTACGTATTGGGGATACGGTTATTGTTCGCAAGGCGGGAGACGTTATTCCTGAAGTTCTTTCACCTATTCTCTCGCTTCGTTCGCCTGAGTCACAACCATGGTCTATGCCTGCCCATTGTCCCAGCTGTGGTTCAGAGATTGTGCGCGAAGAAGGCGAAGCAGTCTATCGTTGCGTTGCTATTGACTGCCCCGCTCAGGCGCATGAGCGCCTCAAACATTGGGCAAGTCGTGGCGCGCTTGATATCGAAGGTATGGGCGAAGAAATCATTGCTCGTTTGATTGCAGTTGGTGCGCTAAAGGATGTTTCCGATTACTATGCGCTCACGTTTGAAACGCTAGAAAAACTTGATATGGATCGCCTGACAACGCAAGGTGAGCCCATTTTGCTTGGTTCAACGGTAGCGAAAAAGCTTATGGATGCCATTGAACAGAGCAAGACAAGAAGCTTAGCGCGCGTGATCTTTGGTTTGGGAATTCGTCATGTGGGCAAAACGCTTGCGGAGACCATCGTGAAGGTGTATCCATCTATGGATTCGCTGAAAAAAGCTCAAGTTGAAGACCTTGCCGCCATTGAAGGGGTCGGGCAGATTATCGCTGAGAGCATTTATGCGTTTTTCCATACCGAAGACAACCTGGTTGTTATCGATAAATTGTCTCAGGCCGGCGTGACCATGGAGTCAGGTTCAGAAGAAAGCACGTTGCCTCAATCGCTTGCAGGTTTGACCTTTGTTCTTACCGGTACGCTGGTTGAAACGGGTATGACGCGCGATGAAGCGGGTGCTAAGTTAAAGGCATTTGGCGCTAAAGTTTCATCAAGCGTTTCGAAAAAAACCAGCTACGTTATCTGTGGCGAATCTGCTGGATCAAAACGAACAAAGGCTATTGATCTGGGTGTACCCCTGTTAAACGAACAAGATTTAGTAACCCTTCTGGAAACGGGAATTCCGCCTCAAGAAAGCACGGGGCAGGCATCCGTTGGCTTGGGGATGGAAGTTTAGCTATGTCTGCAAAGTCCGCTAAATCGACTCAGTCAGCTAAGACCGATCCGTCCGGTAAGCCTGCGCAACAGGCCAACCGAGCCAAATCAACCAAGCCAGGTAAGCCCGAAACGCCAGGTAAATCTACTAAATCTACCAAGCCGGGCAAGCCAGCGAAAGTAAGACTCGACGATCTCTTGGTTGACCAGGGATATTTTCCAGATAAAGACGCAGTTCTTCGCGCGGTAATTGCGCGTGAAGTTCGTGTTGATGATGTCTATGTTTCAAGTAGCGCCCTTAAGGTATCACCTGAGGCAGATATTTTTATAAAGGGAAGAAAGCAGTTTGTTTCCCGTGGTGGACACAAACTCCAAGGTGCGCTTGATCATTTTGGCCAAGCGGTTTCAGGGATTCGCTGTATAGACGTTGGCTCTTCTACCGGTGGTTTTACTGATTGTCTTTTGCAGGCCGGTGCGCAAGAAGTTGTTTGTGTTGATGTTAATTATGGTCAGCTCGCATGGAGTATTCGCACTAATCCTAAGGTGCGCGTGTTTGAGCGCACGAATATCCGTTTGGCTTCCCCTCAAGATTTGGGTGCGCCCTTTGATTTGGTTGTTTGTGATGTGAGCTTTATCGGCATTGCCTATCTTGCGCCTATCTTTGCTTCGCTGTGTGAAAAAGGCAGTGTTTTCATTGGCCTTATCAAGCCTCAGTTTGAAAGCAGGCATGAAGAAACCGAACATGGGGTAGTGGTTGACGAAGCGGTTCGTCAACGCGTCATCCAAGAGGTTAAAGATTCACTTGAGCAGGCCGGCTTTGAGGTAGACGGCGTGGTGCAATCTTCCATAAAAGGACCTGAAGGAAACATTGAATACTTAGTAAGAGCTACGTTGTGCTGAGTATGATTCTGTTCTCGTTGTGATTCGGCTATCCGCAATGTCCAGCTAGTTCTTCAGCGAATTAAGAGGCGCAGGCATTCTGCCGCCACGATGGGCAAAAACCGAACCTGCGTTGGTATTAACCGGCATTACCGGGGCATATCCAAGCAGTCCGCCGAAATCAAGCTTGTCGCCTACTGCTTTGCCGATAGCAGGAATCAAACGCACGGCCGTGGTTTTGTTGTTGATCATACCGATGGCGCATTCGTCTGCAATGATGCCAAAAATGGTTTCCACGCTGGTATCTCCTGGAATAGCAATCATGTCTAATCCCACTGAGCATACGCAGGTCATAGCTTCAAGTTTCTCAAGGCAAAGCGCACCCGATTCCGCAGCGGCAATCATGCCGGCGTCTTCTGAAACGGGAATGAAAGCGCCCGAAAGGCCACCGACTGAAGAGGAAGCCATAACGCCGCCTTTTTTAACGGCGTCATTGAGCATAGCAAGAGCGGCTGTGGTTCCCGGACCTCCGCACGTACCAACGCCAATAGCCTCAAGAATTTCTGCTACCGAATCTCCTTCGGCAGGGGTTGGCGCAAGGGACAAATCCAGGATGCCTTTTTGTACCCCTAAGCGCTTACTTGCTTCTCTGCTCATAAGTTCGCCCGCACGTGTAATTTTAAATGCTGTTGCTTTAATAGCCTCAGCAATGGTAGTAAGATCCGCATCCTTTGAAATTCCGCGCAAAACCGCGTTGACAACGCCTGGGCCAGATACGCCTACGTTTACGACGGCATCTGCTTCTCCGGATCCATGGAAGGCACCTGCCATGAAGGGGTTATCTTCTACAGCATTACAGAAAACAACCAGTTTACCAGCGCCAATGCATTGTTTGTCTTTGGTAGCTTCAGCTGCTTGTTTGATAGTTTCTGCCATCTTGAAAACAGCGTCCATATTTATGCCCGCGCGCGTAGAACCAACATTAACCGATGCGCACACTCTATCAGTAACCGCAAGGGCATTAGGGATGGAGTCAATAAGCTTCGCATCAGCTTTTGACATTCCTTTTTGAACGAGGGCTGAAAAGCCACCAACAAAATCAACGCCAACCTCTTTTGCGGCTCTGTCCATGGCGGATGCAATAGGAGAAAAGTCACTTCCTTTTGCAGCTGCGCAAACTTCGGCAATCGGAGTAACAGAAATGCGCTTATTAACAATAGGAATGCCATATTCGCGTTCAAGCTGTTCTGCGGTAGGAACAAGTTTCTCAGCGCTTGTTGTCATGTGGTCGTAGACCTTTTTCGCTATAACATCCACGTCTTCATGGGTGCAACTACGGAGGTTTAGACCAAGGGTGATAGTACGAATATCAAGATGTTGCTTGCTGACCATGGCAAGGGTTTCAGAAATTTCTTCTGGTGTGATTTGCATAATTCCTCCGTGTGTATAACGCGCCGGTTGTTTTACGTGTTGGTCGCTGGTTTTTTATTTAGGATAGTATATCGAATCCTTGATTGAAGGATTAGTAAGGAAACTTTCTTTATCAAAAGTACCGTAAAACCCCTATCTTTAGATATAGGGATATAAGGCATATCAGCGTAAGCTGATAGTTATATAGCTATGTTGTGGTGTA
>CAVABR010000001.1:0-14549 GCA_963586955.1 bacterium | reverse complement strand
GGATTTGAACCAACGACCTTCGGGTTATGAGCCCGACGAGCTACCAGACTGCTCCACCCCGCACTATGTAATGCGTGAACTAAAAAGTTCCTTGTGCGAATGAATAGTATATTACTCTGCTATATGCATTGCAAGAATTTCTTTAATTTACGTGTACAAAATGTGAAGAGGACACTCTGGGTTGATTGCAATCGTATTCTAGGCACTGCAGAAGCAAGCTGGACAGGTGTTCAGTTTGCAAACTCAATTAAGCTCCGGGCTTTGCACAAAACTCAATAACGCATAAGCCACAACTATGATTGATGCTTCTTTTTCAAAGGTTGTACCTCAGATAATCCACCAAAGGTGCGGGCGTAATGACGCACAATCGCGCAAAATGCTAGCGTTGCTGAAACCACGATGAACGAACCGGATAAAGAAGAAAGAATACCTAACATTTCTATTTCCTTCTTTGCTAATTAGCTCTCAATCAAACCAATTTTGTTACCTATCTTTTTTTTGACTCTACGGCAATACCATAAAGTTAACTTGAGCTAACTTTAACCTAAAGAAAAGGGCTACAAAACGTATTAAAATGCAGACCTTACCGTTTTGTAGCCTTCCTTTTCTGTGATTACTTCCAGACAACCAACTCTCTAGAGGCGCATGTCATTTCCTCAAATTACCTGAAGTAATCGTTTGCTTGACTACACTGTAGCATAAATAAGTTAGTTTTGGTTAACTTTTATTTAAACGGTGATATCATTTTTTGTCCTCTAAACCCAATTCTTAAAACCTCTCTTGAGAGAAACAGAGTATTAAGTGTTTCAAAAAAAGGATCTAGAGTGTTTTTAGATTATAGAAAAAGGATTTGAATCTCTTTCTTGGAGCAACCCAAACTTCGCGCTTTGCGTTCAAGCTCTCAAATCGCCCTTACTACAAAACAAGGGAGCCCAGCACTTAGCCAGGCTCCCTTGTTTGATTGATATTTCTTTTACGGCACAACCTACCCAACAATTACGTTGGCAGGATTCACTTAATCGCCCACGTTGGCGATACCCCTTTTGCGCAAAAGAAATTAATCTTCAACAATCTCTTCGATTGCACCCATAGGACATTCTTCTAAGCAGTCGCCACAAGCAATGCAAGCTTCTTCATTAACAACTTCAAGAACACCGTCAACTACTTCGATAGCGCCTTGAGGGCATGCGTCTACGCAAATTCCGCAACCGATGCATTCTTCACTATTAATTACTGGATGTGCCATTAAAACCCCTTCTTTCAAAAAGATCTATATGAAAAGTTCATCAGGAAATGCTTTATAAATCCTGATACGAAAAATACCAAACAAAGCAATAAGTGCAAGAACTTTTTTAGGGTTTTCTAAGAACGGTTGAAATAACGCACGTAAAGAAAACAGTCTAGCATAAAAGTTAACCATAGTTGACATTTTCTCATTAAAAAGGGCTGTACTATCAGCCCTTATATTTTTGAAAATTGAGGCGCGTATTCACCTGTCTGGCAGAAATTTGCCTGCCGTTGTGCGCTTGATTAGTTGCTTAGCAAATACGAGGAAGTTGTTCGCCTACCAGCATATCCATAATACGCAACGCACCAAAGCCTGTTCTCAGCGAAACGCGAGGCGCTCTATCTTCGGCTTTTTCGCAAACTTCACCAATGATGGCAGCATCTAAGCCGTACTTGTTGTTTTTCATGGCCGCAAGCGCCTGATCTGCCTGCTCTGCCGACACAATGCAAACCATCTTGCCTTCGTTTGCAACCTGATACACGTCATAGCCAAGCATCTCGCAGGCACCACGAACAGCATCTTTTACCGGAATGGCGTCTTCTTCTACCACCATATCCACACCCGATTGTTCAGCTAGCTCATTGAGCGTTGAAGCCAAACCGCCACGAGTAGGGTCACGGAAACAGCGTGTTTCTGGAGCAGCTGCAATAACGTCTGCAATGAGGTGGTTAAGTGGTGCAGCATCGGTTTGGATATCCGCTGAAAAGCTTAGCTCTTCGCGACAACTCATAATGGTAATGCCGTGATCTCCTAAGGTGCCGGTGACCAAGATTTTGTCGCCCGGCTTGCAATTTGCGCCTGAAAGCTCAACGCCTGCAGGGATGAACCCAATGCCACTGGTGTTAATGAAAACGCCATCGCCATGACCACGGTTAACCACCTTGGTATCGCCTGTGACAATATGCACCCCAGCTTCGCGTGCCATCTCAGCCATGCTCTGGCAGATTTTCTTGAGGTCCTCAACCGGGAATCCTTCCTCAAGAATAAAGCCACAACTTAGATACTTAGGAACAGCACCACTGGTTGCAACGTCATTTACCGTTCCGCAAACCGCGAGCCTTCCGATGTCGCCACCCGGGAAGAAATGAGGGGTAACTACAAAACTGTCAGTGGAAAAAGCAACCTTTTCGCCTTCTGCAGGACAAGGAAGCGAAGCTGCATCGTTGCCTTCAAGCAATTCTTCTCCTGCATAGGCAGAGAAAAACACCTCATCAATGATGCGTTTCATCATAGTGCCACCACTACCGTGGCCAAGTAAAACAGTTTCGTCCATGGCTACCCTTCTTCTTTCTAAATAAAAGCACCGGTTGTTGTGGTAACAAGCCTGCCCGTTTTGACGCCCTTGGTTCCCAAGATCATATTCGCAACGTCTTGCACAAGGCCTGTTTCACCTTTAAGCACAATAACCTCAAGACAGTTGTCATGATCTATATGCACATGCATTGAAGAGACAATCATTTCCAAATAATCATGCTGAATGGTGTGCAGTTTTTCCTGCAAGTCATTAGCGTGATGATTGTAGACAATAGTGAGCGTACCCATAACCAATCGGCCGGGCATGGCGCACATGTCTTCCACCAAAGCATCGCGCACTAAATCACGAATAACTTCGCTTCTGTTTTTTGCAAGACCACGCCGAGCCACCAGGTGGTCAAATTTCACGAGCAAGTCTTCCGGCATCGCAACCGAAAAACGCATTAAGTCGTTACTCATCGCAGACCTTACACAAGATTTACGGTAACGCCTGAGAGATTTTCTGCGTCATCATCAAGAGCATCTTTGGCGTCGGTCATCAAAGCGCGTGCCTCGTCCAAAAGAGCCTGTACCTGATGAAGCGTTTCGTCAGTCTTGGTATAACCGTTGTCGCCTGCTTGATGAGCAAGTTTATGAACCCAGCGACGGTTAAGCGCAAACTGATCATCCATTTGTTCGAGCATCATTTTAAATTGGTTGGTATTAACGCCATTTGTACACATATCGAGCTCCTTTTTTAAGGTTTACCTTTTAGATAGGTTCGAATATCCTCATTATGAAGTTATTCGTACAAAGAACATGTGTTCTTATCTAAGCGGTGTGATTTTTTCTATAAAAAGTAATACCGCTTTTTTATCAACTTGTGAAGAGGTCTTGTGAGGCAATCTAAACCGACAAATCTTTACGAAGCATCCCGGCAAAACGTATGGGATTCTTTTAGTAAACACTTAAGCGGTTCGTCTGTTGGAGCCTTTTTGATTGTGAGTTCTGCGCCTTTGGCGGAAGTTGCGCAAACTGCTTTGCTGAATTCGTCTGCAACCTTGGGCTACGGCGCAAGCAATACTGCGTTTTTGACGCTTTGCCCTGATCAAGCAAGGGAAAACAAGGACGAAAGCAAAGGCGAAGGCGAGAGCGAAGACAAGGGCAAGGGCAAGTTTGACAATGCTGATCCAGTTTATTCAGGCTCGCACACGAGCGAAGAATTTGGCGAAAAGGTTGCCACAAAAACCAACAACCAGGCTTCTACTGAATCTGGCGAAGGGTCTGGCGCGGAATCAGCTGAAGGCAAACAACCTCTTGCTCCCCAAGAGATTTTTCGCATAATTGAATCGCTTGATCCGCTTTGTATAGTTATCGCCGACCATCAAGCAATCGAAGACGTTGCCCGTGCCTTTCGCGCACGCCTTGAAATTGAAGTGCCCACAACCCTCTTGGGGCATTATTGCTGTTGCTTTGAGGACTTTGAAGCCATGCTTTCCCGCGACAAAACAAAACAAAAAGCCTGGTCACTCTTAAAAGCATTCCCTAAAAGAGTTTAGAGCATGTCGTCAAGCACGTATTGTTTTGCACTTTTTTGTGACACTTAAAGTCACTTCCCAAAAGGGTCTGAAGCGCGTCTGCAATTGCCCGGCATAACCCACTTGCAACTCTACCGTTGCACACCCGCATTTACTGTTGCATCATCGTTGCTTGCTTCCGCCCAGCACCACCCATTGCTAACTGTTGCTTTTATCTCCTAGTACTATCCACCATTCTCCACGTTCGCTTACTTAGGGTTTACTCATCGCTAAAAAGGCTTTCGGCACTTTCTGTAATTGGGTCGAAGCTAATTTCTACCAGGCACTAGATGCGCTAAGATAACAACAACACAATACGTCTAAGGAGTTTGCCGGTGTCAAACAAAAGTCTTTCTTTATCTCATGATCAGCTCACCATTTTAGTAACCGGAGGCGCAGGCTTTATTGGAAGCCACACCTGCATTGAGCTGTTGGCGCAAAACTACAACGTGGTTATTGTTGATAATCTTTCAAACTCAAGCAAAATTGCCGTCGAGCGCATTCACGAACTTTCCGGCGCGGACGAAAATCAGCTTGTCTTTTACGAATGCGACATCCTTGATAGAGAAGGTCTTGAGCGCGTATTCTCAGCGCACAACATTGATGCCATCATCCACTTTGCCGGCTTCAAAGCAGTGGGCGAAAGCACCAAAAAGCCTCTTGAATACTACTGGAATAACGTTTCCGGCTCTCTTGTTTTGTTTGACGTTGCACGCAATCACGGCGTTAAGAACGTCATCTTCTCATCAAGCGCAACCGTCTATGGAGACCCTGAGATGATCCCCATCACCGAGGAATGTCCGCTTCATGAAGCAACCAATCCTTATGGCGAAACCAAAGCAATGATGGAGCGCATTCTTACTGATTTCTATCGTGCAGATGGCGAATGGAACGTCGTCCTTTTGCGCTACTTTAATCCTATTGGCGCTCATGAGAGCGGTCGTATTGGCGAAGACCCCAAGGATATTCCTAACAACTTGCTTCCCTACGTTGCCCAGGTTGCCGTAGGCAAACTTGAGCGCATCGGTGTATTCGGCAATGATTACCCCACCCCTGACGGCACGGGTGTGCGCGACTACATTCACGTTGTTGATTTGGCACGCGGTCACGTTAAAGCGCTTGACTGGATGGGCGGAAAAATTGGCACTGGTCGCGCTATTGGCCTTGGAAGTATTGAAGGCACTCCTCAGGAAAACGGCACCCGATCTGGCGTTGGCATCTTTAACCTTGGCACGGGCAAAGGTTCAAGCGTTTTAGAAGTTATTGCTGCCTTTGAAAAAGCTTGTGGCAAAACGCTCCCTTATGAAATCCAAGAGCGTCGCCCGGGAGACATTGCCACTAACTATGCAGCTTGCGATAAAGCACGCGAAGAGTTGGGCTGGGTTGCAGAATATGACCTTGCGCGCATGTGCGAAGATTCCTGGCGTTGGCAAAGCAACAACCCTAACGGTTACGAAGAGTAGGGTTTGTTAGCAAAAATTCAAGATATCCTTAGGGGTCTTGATTATTTCGCAGGGCTTGCCCGTCACAAGTTTTTCGCGCGATTGGTAGCCCCAGGAAACACCCACGGCATACATGCCTGCGTTATGCGCAGCCAACATATCACTTGCAGAATCGCCAAAATATACGCACTGGCTTGGCTGAAGCCCCATCTCTTTGGCACAAAGCATTAGGCCGTCGGGTTTAGGCTTGCGAGGGATGGTATCGCTTTCTCCATGAGAGACGTCCATGATCCCCGGGAAGAACTTGTGCTCTACGTCTTTAACGCCACCCTCAAATTTGTTCGACATGATGCCGAGCTTCTTGCCACGCTTTTTAAGCTCAGTCAACGTTTCCGGCATTCCATCAAATTGTTCTGTGAGGTTCAAGCCATACTTTGAATACATAGCGCGAAAATTTGCATAGACTCTTTGCGCTTCTTCTTCCGTTGCATAATCAGGAACTGCTTGCAAAACCAGCGACATTACACCATCGCCAACAAACTTGAGAATAGCCTCGTCCGAATGGGGCGGAAAACCTTCCGCTTCAAGAGCTTTATTGGTTACCACTACTAAATCAGGGAGCGTATGCAGAAGCGTTCCATCAAGATCGAAAATAAATCCTTCAAAAGATTTTTTTGGCGTTGCTTCATCCATGATTGCTTCTTTCTCAAACCAAAACGTATCCTGGCTTATTGTTATCTAGGCCTTCTATACAGCACTCTACAACATTCGCCAGAATGTGTTGCTTGGTTTACTACTAAAGCAAAAGTTCGTCACGAAGCTACGCGCTCACTCGTATGCGGGCATGCGTACGAAGAAGCCCGCGATCGTGCGCACCCATGTACGCGAACGCCCGTCCTTCCGCGAGCGCACACGCACCTATGCAACACTTTAAAGATTAGTCATGATGATTTCTTCGGTTGCTGAAGCACAATGCTCAACCGAATCAAGTGCAGTTTCAAAGGTATTGTATATACAAGAGAGCGCCATAATTTCAGTTGCGGTTTTTTTGGCTTCTGGGTCATAGGCCTTATGCATTGCCTCTAAGAACAAACGATCTCCTGCCGATTCCGCATCTTGCACATTGATGAGAAGGGGCAAAATTTCTTCGCTTGATTTTCGAAACGTTGAAAGCTTATTGATTGCTTTCAGCATAGTTCCCGTAGACTGCTGCAAAGTGTCTATCATAGAGAGCATTTCGTCATTGACTTCTGCCACATGGTACATATAAAAGCTCATAAGAACGTCTTCGATAGCATCAACCACATCATCAAGGCACTGCGAAAGTCTAGAAATATCTTCGCGCTCAACTGGAGTAACAAAATCCGTCCTTAAGTGTTCGCGAATTTCATGATTGACCGCATCGGCACTACCTTCGATAGTATGCATGCTCTCAAGCGCCAACATAAGCGAAGGACGATTGTAAGAGCTTAAAGTCTTCTTCAAAAAGTCTGCAGCTTGCAAAGCAAATTCTGCTTGAGTTTCAAAGGCTTTAAAGTAATCAAATTTTTTCTTTGTCATTGTTGCTCCCTCTTATTTGGCCTCGGGCGTGTTTTGATCTAGGTTAGCGCTGGGCGTATTGCGATTAAATAAATTCATTTGAGGATTTGCTTTTTCCTTGCGTCGTTTATCCAAGAATTTCTGTCCAAGATATCCTGCGGTAAATATTGAACAAAGGGCAGGAATTATAAACATCATGAACGGAAGAACGTAGCAAAGAATAGTCAAAACAATTACCGCTAAGAATGAAGCGAGCAACGGGTTAGCTCCCTTCAAAACTCTCATGCCCAAAATTGAGCCCGCGAACGGAATAGAGAACATGAATATCGTAATCATGACAATTGCCATAAGAACCACGACAGGAATGGTCACAATGGGCAAAATGAGAAGAATCATAACGATAGGCGCAACAAAGAAAATGATGACACCCGTAAGCATGATTTTGCCAATTTTTTCTTCCACCATACGAACCGCATCAAACATGGCGCTTCTGAAAAGCCAGAAGAACAAAAGTGCCAATATAATATGTGCCAAGCACGCAAGGACAATTGTCAAAGCTATTTGAGAAAGTGCATCTCCTACTGCAACGTCTTGAGTCTGGGTTGCAGTCTTTTCTGTTGAACCAACCTGAGCTCCATTGGCTATGGTTACGTTTGCTCCTTCGGGAACGGTCAATTTGCCGTCAATTTTTGCTCCGGAGCCAATTTCAATTTCAGAAGCTTTAATGGAAAGATCGCCTTTAACTTCGCCGTTGAAAACAACCTTTCTTGCTAAAAGCCCGCCACCGTTATAGGTGCCGTTAACGGTCAATTCGGAACCAGCTATATACACGCCATTAGCCTGCGTTTTGGCATCAAGAGAAACAAAGTTTCCGGCAAGGGTAAGGTTGCCTTTTGCTGTTACTCCTGAAAGCGAAACGTTGTAGCCGGCAGCGCGAACGCTATCGGCCACGGTAGAATTTTTAAGCGAAACAACCTGTCCAGCTAAAAGAGCACTACCAATTCCGGAAGAGCCCACCTCAAGCTTTTCGCCATCAATCGAAGAACCTGCCCAATACAAATCATTTGAAATTGAAGTATTAGAAACCGAACGATTGAGCACAAATGCATTACCCGTGATGGAATCTGAATAGCTATACGATTCCGTTGCAGAATCGTCAAAGGCAGAAGATGCGGACGCTGTCCCAGCAAACAAGGGGCTAATTGCCATTGATAAAACTGCGATAAAAAATAGTGCCAAGACTGCCGTGGGTTTTGATGTCTTCTCTTTAATGTTCATGCATTCCTCAACTTCTGGATGGCTCCGCTTTAGAATTTTTAGTTGAAAAGATGGTAAACGAAAAAGAGACCTCTAAGCAATAGCGCTTCACGCTAAAACCTATCTATTTAACAAGGCATATTCCTATTTAACAAGCGTCATTCAACAAATATCATTTTACAAGCGTCGAAACTTCCAGCTTGCACTTTTCAAGATAAGGCTTGTTAAGAACGCAACCTAAGCCTGCTTCATATCCGCTTTCATTTAAAGGCAGGAAACCGTTTCTCATCTCAAGCGGTGGGAAGCTTGCATCGTTGGCAAAATATTCGTGATAATCAGAGATGTCTCCCGAAAGATCAACCCACGAAAGCGTTTCAAATGCAGCATGCAAGCGCTTTGAAACGCCCGTGTCAAACATGCCACCCATCCAAACGCGAATATCGTTTTCGCGTGCCCAATGACAAAAATCGAGCGCAGGCTGAACACCACCAAACTTTGCAATCTTTACCGCATAACAGCGAAGATTGTCCAAGCTCATGGCATGCTCCATGTCTTCTGCCGTAACCACCGATTCATCCAGGCAGATGGGAGTTTCAAGCGTTTCTTGCAACAAAGAAAGTCTCTCAAGTAAGCTCATCTTACCTTGCGCTGGTTCATACGTTGGATCAAGCGGTTCTTCTATGCAGGTGATATTGAGCGCATCAAACTTGTGCAACACATCAAGATACTCTTCGGTAAAACTCTGGTTTGCATCCAAGAAAATGCTCAACTCTGGATATTTATTGCGCACCAATACCACTTTTTCAAAAGCGGAATCGGGCGAAATCTTTATTTTTACTCGGTTGTAGCCTGCGTTTACCGCCCTGTCTACTGCCTGCAGGGTTTCTTCGTTGCTCATGATGCCAATAACGACACCACCCGGCACTTGTTTTTTGTCTGCTTCTCCGCCAATAAGTTCATAGAGCGGTTTGCCCACAATCTTGCCGTACAAATCCCAGAATGCCGGCTCTATTGCAGCCTTTGCCATGGGGTAAGATGCAAGCGCAGGAAACGTAGCGAGCGAGCGCGATACTTCGCTTGGATGAAGATAGCGCTCGTTCATGATGATGGAAGCAATGAGATCCTTGACCACCGCATAATCTTCTTCAACTGTTTCAGGAAGATACCAGTTAGTTGAAAAAGACACACATTCAGAAATGCCGGTGCGCCCTGCCCAGTCTTCAATCTCTACAAAAAACGATTCGCGTTCGTCCACGATTGCCTTTGAAGTTTTAACCGGATTAACAAACGGTTGCTTGATGCGATAAAGCGAAACGCTTTTGATATCAATGCGCCTGTCATACTGTTGCTTGAGCTTTTGAATGTTAGGCTTGCCAACTGCCGTACGCGGAAATTCATCCAACACCAAAATATGCTTAGGATGATGAAGATGCGACATGCGCGAATCCAAGTACGTATGAATCATGCGCGCAAATTCCTGAGGGCAGGTTGCGGGATGAATCCCTGTTTCTTCTTCTGAAAGACCGAGCATGTCGTGGTCTTTTTCAAGAGCGAGAGCAGAATAATCCGCCTGAATAAATGCCACCGGCCTATATCCCCACGTTTCATCTGCTACGCCAAAAACGCATGCATCAGTAACGCCGGGCACTCTCAAAAGTTGCTCGCGCACTTCTGCTGGGTAAATATTTTCTCCACCAGAAATGATGAGGTCTTCGTTTCGCTCAAATACGAACAAGGACTCGTTTTGATCCATGAGAGCGCGATCCCCTGTGACAAACCAGCCATCAGCGCTCAAGGCAGAACGCGCATTTAGATAGCCACTGAAAATACCGGGGCCTTGTACATGCAGAAGCCCCACACCTTTTTCATCAGGGCGCATAATGCGACTATGATAGCCAGGCAATAAATACAGTCCGCCGTCAAAGCCTCGGGAAATAGGGGCGCAGGCAATCATAGATGACGTTTCGGTCATGCCATAACTTGCAAATACCTTTGCTTTTGCTCGGAGCGCCTTTCGGATAGTTTTATCGTTGAGCGCAGCACCACCCAACAAAATGCAAGAATACTGAGAAATAATTTTGTCGTGATCTTCGTCTAGAAGGTCAGAAAGAATTTTATCAACCACCGAAATATGCGTAACGTTATACGTAAGCGCATCATTGAGTATACGGCTGGGCTGATAGGTCTTATACAAAATGAAGGGGTTTTCATTAAGGAGCGAGCGCGTCATTACCTGAAAGCCACCGATGTGACACATAGGCAATACCAACTGCCACATGCCTCGACCCGGCTTAACCAAAGCGGTATTGGCACTGTCCGCCGAACCAACAAGGTTCTCCCAGCTTAGCTGAGTAGCTTTTGGCGTGCCTGATGTCCCTGACGTGAACATGATGATGCCAATGCGCTTGCGATCAAATTCCGCAACCGCAAGGTCGGCGAATTTTTCTATTGCTTCTGCCTGTGGGCTGGCAGGAATAGAACCCTCAAGACGGGCAAGATCCAAAAGAGTCATTCCCATGCCCTCTAAAAGAAAGCGATCAATTGCTCCTTCGGTTAAAACCTCAACCGTGCCACTTTTTGTTGCATTCTCAAGTTCAATCTTGCGAAAGAGTTGCTCCTCTTCAGAGAGGCGCGGATTGAGCACGGCCAAGGTGAATTTTCCATATGCAGCTGCTAGGGCAAGAAATACAAATTCCGGCCCGTTATAAAGATTGCAGGCCACGTACCCTGAATCAGCCAGACCCCGCTTGTTTATTTCACGCGCAAGCGTAGCTGCTGCAAATTGCGTTTGCTGGTAAGAAAAAGAGAGCATACCTTCGTCTTGTTGGGCGTAGAAGAAGACCTTGTCGCCCTTGCTTTGTGCCCATCTTTGCAATTCCGTAATCATAAAAGCACCAATCTCTTTCTCTTATCCCAACCCATGTGCTTTGTTGCAATGGCGCCCTGGTGTTGCGCGCTAAGAAGCGAAACACCCAGAGCCACCATTGCCTTTACTATCAAATCTTTAGCTTCAAGATCTTAGGGGAACTTAGGGAACTGGCCAAAGTTAGGATCGCGATGTTCCTTGAATGCGTCGCGTCCTTCCATTGCTTCTTCGGTGGTGTAATACAAAAGCGTGGCATCTCCCGCAAACTGTTGCAAACCGGCAAGGCCATCAGTTGCCGCATTAAAGGATGCTTTCATGAAGCGCAATGCCGTAGGCGAAAGCTCAAGCATCCGGCGTGCCCAGGCAACACATTCTGCTTCAAGGTCATCGAAAGGAACCACCTTGTTGACGAGCCCCATCTCAAGTGCCTCTGCTGCAGTGTACTGACGACAGAGATACCAGATCTCACGCGCTTTTTTCTGACCAACAATAGCCGCCAAATAGCCTGCGCCATATCCCGCATCAAAACTGCCAACCTTAGGACCAGTCTGACCAAACTTGGCCGTATCTGCTGCAAGAGAAAGGTCGCACAAAATATGGAGCACATGTCCTCCACCGATAGCGTAGCCGTTTACCATAGCAATTACCGGCTTTGGCACCACACGAATCAAACGCTGAACATCAAGGATGTTGAGCCTAGGGATATTGTCTTCGCCAACATAGCCACCGACTCCTCGCTTCTTTTGGTCTCCGCCTGAACAGAATGCCTCATCCTCATGACGTCCGCCATGGTTTACGCCGGTAAGAATGATGACGCCGATAGAAGTATCATCACGCGCTACCGTGAAAGCATCATAGAGCTCCATCGCCGTGAGAGGAGTAAAGGCGTTCCTTCGCTCGGGGCGATTAATGCTGATCTTTGCAATACCGTCCATGGTTTCGTACAGAATCTCTTGGTATTCCTTGGCTTTTTTCCAGGCGAATTCACCCATTATGAGTCCTTTCTCACAATAATGCCGTACCGTTTGTATCGTTGCGCGTGCGCCACATGCACCAGCGCTTCTTATCCCCTTGGTTTTTCAACTATCAGGCCTTATCAAAGCAAGCCTTGCGTTACAAAACGCTCAAGCGCTTCGCAAAACGCTTCAGGTTTTTCAAGATGGATATTATGTCCCGCGCCCTTAATTACTTCAACGCATAAAGAGGTCGAAGAACCCGCTTCCTCAAGAAAAGAACGTGCTATTCCAGTATACGTGACATCCAATGCGCCTGCCATATAAAGGATAGGAAGCTTTGCGGACTTATTGTTCACCAGCGCGCTCAAAGGTTTGCGAAGATTGGGCATTACTTGCTGGCCGGCATGCAACAAGCTGTAGGCAAGTTGGGCAGGATCATTGGCAAGTCTTGTTTTGCGTTGAGCTTGGCGCGTTTGCTCAGGAAGGTTTTTCTGAGAATCAAACAGGGGCAAGTCTTCCCAAAAATCTATGAACTGCTCGAACGGTTCTTCCAAAAGCCGGTGAAAGAGCTTTTCGTTTTTCTTTGCACGTGCAAGACGCTCATCTTCGGTCTTGAATCCCAGCCCCGCCGATTCAAGCACCAGCGCCTGAATGGCTTCGGGATTTTCGCATGCATACATGGCAGCCACCCGGCCTCCCATGGAATACCCAACCAAGATAGGTTTTTGGGCGGGGACAGTTGTGGAAGCGGTTACGGTAGGTTTCGGTGCAAGGAGGCTGTTGGCAGGCGAAGCTGACTTCGTCACTAGGGAGCCGTTGGCAGATGAAGTAGGCTCCGGCGACTTTTGCCACAGGGCGCAGGCATCTATAAGCGCTTGGACGAGCGAGCTGTGAGTCTCAAACGAAAACGCTTCGCTCTTTTGCGGAAGAAGCGTAGCACCATGCCCCGGCAAGTCAGGCATAACAAGAAAGAAGTTGTCTTTCAGATGGTTCGCAACTTCGCTCCAAGATTTGCCCTTTTGCATGAACCCATGAAGCAAAATCAGTGGCTGCGCAAGCGGATTACCACACGTATACACGCGCGCTTGGTACCCTGCTCCAAAATTAAGGCAGTGTTCTTTCATCAAATCATTCCCCTCTTATTGAAAGGGAGCATAGCGTTCTTTGACACCCTGAAGAGGAAGCTTAATCTCGATTAGGTGGATTCCCGGATCTCCCAAGGTCTCACCGAACGCTTTCTTGAAACCATCAATGCGATCAACGCACCAATAAGGAACCGAAAATGTCTCAGCAGCCGCTTTGAAGTTGATATTTTGCGGAGTAAGAAAAAGCCTTTCGAAATACGGGTTGTTATACTTTTGAGGCAACATGTCAAATATTGCGCCTCCGGCGTTGTTCATGAGAACAATAGTGATAGAGGGGCGCTTGTAACCAAGCGCTTCACGCAACTTCATTTCATGCTGCATTGCAAGCGAATTCAAATCATGAAGCATGGTAAGGTCGCCCGTTAAACATACGCTCTGCTCAAATGACTGCGCTGCGCCGAAAGCGGTTGAAAGCGTTCCATCGATACCATTGAGACCACGGTTTGCAAGCACAGAAATATTCTTTGGTTGTTTCACGTAAAACGTATCAAGAGCGCGAATTGCCATGCTGTTCGCTGAAAAAAGCAAACTGTCTTCTGGCAATTCATCAACGAGCGCCTGAACGTAGGATCCTTCAAAGGAGTTGTCGGCCACCTGCTGTACCTGCAGAATTCGGCTTCGTTCTTGTTTGTTTATTGTTGCCCATTTTTTGAGGTAGGGGTTGGGTGTTTCGCCCGCTTCTGGATGTTGATCCGCAGTACGCTGGTCGGCAACGTCAGAAACGCCGTTTTCGCCCGCTTCTGGATGCTGGGCGGTGTTTTCTTCCTCGGTAGCGCTTTGGGCTTCGATGTTGTTTTCGGTCGCAAGCTCTTTTGCTACTGACGAAGAGACGACCACCATTGAAGAGACAAAATCGGCTGGATCCATCTTGATAAGCATCGAAGTGGAAGAAGTAAAATCTCGTGTTTCAAAAGGGTCTACCACAATCTGTATAATCGAAGAATTTTGAATGGTGGTAGTCAGACGTTTTGAAACAGGCCATCTGCCAAAGCGAATCACCACATCAAAATCAGGACAGGCATCATCGGCGATAAAGTTATCGTAGTTGTCAATGATTCCCTCATAGGTTTCCGTGCGCAGTTGAGACAAAGGGTCTACCAAAAGCGGAATATCAAATTCTTCCGAAAAAGCTTGAAGCTTAGCACGCTCTTCAGTTTTTGCATCACGCACCTCTTGTTTAATAGTGCAGTCCTGGCCTGCTTCGCCAAACTCGCCAACTTCGCCAGCTTCGTTGCCGGTTTTGTTG